>JANJUT010000143.1 GCA_024710445.1 Thiobacillus sp. | reverse complement strand
AACCGTGCAAAGGCGGGAGGCTGCTCGTGATGCAGGTTGATCATGACATCAGCGGTGCGCAATGTATCGACGCTTGAACCGATCAGAACCGGCGTTTCGCTTGCCAGCGCATCGGTGTCGCGGCAGTGCGGCACGAAGCCGAGTGGGGGGATGGTCCACAGCAGACGGTCGATATGGTCGGCAACAGCCGGGTCGGGGGTGTAGATCATGACCTGCTTGCCTTGACCATGCGCTTTGGCCGCCACCCGACGGGCGACATCGAGTGGGTTGTCGGCAAAAGTGTAGAAAATGATCTCGGTCACTTAATCGTACGGTTCAGCAGGAAGTGCACCAGCAGAGAGACGGGTCGCCCGGTCGAACCCTTGGCGCGCCCCCCTTTCCATGCCGTGCCGGCGATATCGAGGTGTGCCCAGTGGTATTTCTTGGCGAAACGCCACAGGAAGCAGGCGGCGGTGATCGAACCAGCGGGGCGGCCGCCAATATTCGCCATGTCGGCCAGACTGCTTTTCAACTGATCCTGATAGTCATCCCATAGCGGCATGCGCCAGACGCGGTCCCAAGCGTGATCGGCAGCGTGTTCGATCTCGCGTGCCAGCGGGTCGTGATTGCTGAAAAGCGCGCTGGGGTGTGCGCCGAGCGCAATGACACAGGCGCCCGTGAGCGTGGCCAGGTCGATTACTGCATCGGGTTCGAAGCGTTCGGCATAGGTCAGCGCATCACACAGGATCAAACGGCCCTCGGCATCGGTGTTGAGGATTTCGATGGTCTTGCCGGACATCGAGGTGACGATGTCGCCTGGCTTGTTGGCATTGGCACTGGGCATGTTTTCACATGCCGGAATGAGGCCGATGACGTTGAGCGGAAGCTTCAGTTCGCCGATGGCGTGGAAGGCACCGATGACCGAGCCGCCACCGCTCATGTCGTAGTTCATCTCATCCATCTCGGCGGGCGGCTTCAGCGAAATGCCGCCGGCATCGAATGTGACGGCCTTGCCAACCAGTACCACAGGCTTGTGGCCTTTGGTGCCGCCCTCGTGTTTCAGCACGATGAAACGGGGTGGTTTGTCACTGCCTTTGCCAACTGACAGGAAGGAACCCATCCCCAGCTTGTCGCAGGCGGCATAATCCAGTATTTCACAGCCGAAGCCATGCGCTTTCGCCACTTTCTGCGCTTCATTTGCCAGGTATTCCGGGGTACAGATGTTGGATGGCGTGTTGCCCAGATCCTTGGCTATGTTAATGCCGTGGGAAATGGCCAGTCCACGGGCGAGGCCGATCTCGCCATATTTGAGCTCGCCGCGGCGCGACACGGCAAAGATGACGCGCTTGAGCGGGCGCCGTGCCTCGCTCGACTTGCTTTTCAGGCGGTCGAAGCGGTACAGCGCGTCATACGTGGTGATCACGGCCTGCTCGATGTTCCAGGTGACATCGCGCTTTTTGATCGGGATTTCGCTGAGGGTGATGGCGGCCTCCATCGAACCGGTATCGCGCAAGGTCTTGACGGCACAGGCAATCGCATCGCGGTAGGCGGTTTCATGAAAATCCCGCTCCTTGCCGAGGCCAACCATGAGGATGCGGTCGGCAAGAATATTGGGCACCTTGTGCAATAAAAGCGTGCTGCCGGCTTTGCCTTCCATATCGCCGCCGCGCAGGATTTCCGACAGATAGCCATCGCTGGCACGATCGATATCGATTGCAGGGCCGGACAGTTTGCGATTTTCAAACACGCCGACCACCACGCAGGCGGTGCGCTGCTTTTCGGGCGCGCCGCTTTTTATGCTAAATTCGAGTTCGATTTCCTTGTTTTCCATGTCTGTGCTCAAAAAAATACAATTTGCCGATGCGATGATGATCGGCATTGCCGATGCGGTGATTATTGGCGCAGGCACGGCGGAATGTCAAAAGTCCGTTTGTGTCCCAGCTGATTTGCGGGGCTTTCCATGCTTTATCGCCGCGCGCTAACCCGCGAGTTGGGGCTCACTACCGGTGCCGTCTTGACGGTACTGATTGCCATTGCGCTGGTCGTGCTGTTCATCCGGCTGCTGGGTGATGTGGCACGGGGTGAACTCGCCAATGAGGCGGTATTCGCCTTCCTCGGCTTCTCCTTGTTGTACTTCCTGCCGGTATTGATGACCATCGCGCTGTTTGCCGGAGTGTTGTTGCCCTTGTCGCGCATGTGGCGTGAGAGCGAGATGGTGATCTGGTTCAGTGCCGGCCTGTCGCTAACGCAATGGCTGCGGCCCGTGTTGACCTTCTCTATCCCCTTTTCATTGATTATTCTGTTGTTGACGCTGGTGCTCAATCCTTGGGCGCAAACCAAAAAAAATGAGTACCGCCAGGATTTGCGCAGCCGCAGTGAAAGTTCATTGATCGCTCCGGGCCTGTTTGCCGAATCCAGTGCGGGTCAGCGTGTCTATTACGTTGAGTCGCTGAATCCTCTGACTGGCATCGTGCGCAATGTGTTCATGCAGTCGCGCATAGACGGCCAGTTGGGTCTGGTGGTCGCACGCGAAGGCAGTCATACCGAGCTTGAGGACGGCTCGCGTTATCTGGTATTCAAGGATGGACGGCGTTATGAAGGCACGCCAGGTCGGCTCGATTACCGCATTGTGCAGTTTGAGCGCTACTGGATGCGGCTCGATCCGATTGCGGTCAATGGCAAGGAAACGGGTGTGCGTCAGGCGCAGGTGGACGAGTTGCTGCAAGATGCCTCACCGCAGGCGCGCGCCGAACTGTTGTGGCGATTGGGGGTGCCCGTGAGTGCGCTGGTGCTTGCAGCCATGGCGATTCCGCTCAGTTTCGTCAATACCCGGGCGCGCCGCTCTCATGGTCTGGTGATCGCCCTGCTGCTGTATTTCGTTTACAACAACTTGCTGTCCTTTTCGCAGGCGTGGGTGGCGCAGGGCAAGCTGGATCTGTGGTTGGGCGTGCTGACTGCGCATTTGCCGATGGTATTGGCTGTGCTGGCATTGTTTTACCTGCGTACGCGCCTGCGCTTCCCCAACTGGAGGCGGACATGAAGTTGCTGGCGCGCTACCTGACCGGGCAGGTTCTGGCGGCCTCGGCATTTGTGCTGCTGGCGTTGATGGTGCTGTTTGCCTTTTTTGACATCATTCAGGAACTCGGAAGCCTGGGTCGCAACAACTACGGCCTGGGGCAGGCGGCGGTCGTGGTGTTGCTCAACATGCCAGGCCATCTATACGAGATATTGCCGGTAGCGGCACTGATCGGCACGCTATTCGCATTGTCCCGTCTGGTGGGGAATTCAGAATACGCCGTGATGCGGGTTTCGGGTTTGTCCAGTTGGCGGGTTGCGAGCTATTTCGCCGGCTTGGGCGTGGTGCTGTCGCTGCTGTTGCTGGTGCTGGGCGAGTACGTTGCGCCCTGGTCTGAGCAGGCCGCGCAGCGTTACAAGCTGTTGGCGACTCAATCCGTCGTGGCGCAGCAGTTTCGTTCCGGATTATGGGTGAAGGATGGTCATGCCTTTATCAATGTGCGCGAGGTGATGCCGGACAGCACGCTGCGTGGTCTCGAGATATACGGTTTTGACAAAGAGGGACGCCTGGACTGGATCCGGACGGCTGAAGAAGCCAGCTGGCGCGGCGATCAAACCTGGGATTTGAAGCAGGTTCAGGAGACACGTTTTGAAACCGAAGGCATTCGATCTGCCAGCAGTGCACGTGAAAACTGGCAATCGGTACTGACCCCCGACATTCTGAGCGTCTTGCTGGTTGCGCCGGAGAAGATGTCGGCACGCACGCTCTGGCGTTATGTCGCACATCTCAAGGAAAACGGCCAGAAAGCCGCGCGTTACGAACTGGCCTTGTGGTCCAAATTCATCAGCCCGTTTGTGATCCCGATCATGATGTTGATAGCCATGCCTTTCGCGACTCAGGGTGCACGATCAGGGAGCGCCAGCAGCAAGATATTTATTGGCATTCTGGTCGGCCTGGGCTTTCATTTGCTGAGCCGGCTTTTTGGCCATCTGGGCTTGCTGAATGACTGGCCGGTGATGCTGGTGTCCGGTCTGCCGCTGATGATTTTTCTGACGATTGCGTTGATCGGGATCCGGTGGTCGGATCAGCGTTAGATCCCCTGCAGCAGCGTCTGGCGGACTGTCTGCTTGCGCAGTCTGCGGAAGATAAAGTGGCTTGTGTTCATGCGTTGCAGGCGGATTGCCTGAGTGGCCGGGTTGAGATGTGTGCAGATGCGGAGCGCGCATCCATTGATCAGCCGGGGCATCCCGAAAAACCCATCCTGGTTTCACCGCAGCAGGTCCCGCGTCGCCGGGCCGACACGCTGCCCGGCCGTGTGGCCTTGATTCACGCACTGGCGCATATCGAGTTCAACGCAATCAACCTGGCGCTTGATGCGGCGCATCGATTTGCGGGCATGCCTCCGGCATATTACGCGGACTGGCTGCGGGTGGCAGACGAAGAGGCCACCCATTTCGATCTGCTGAATGCACATCTGGCGGTGCTTGGCCACGCCTATGGCGATTTCCCCGCCCACAATGGCCTGTGGGACATGGCTTTGAAAACAGCACACGATCCGCTGGTGCGTATGGCACTGGTGCCCAGGGTGCTGGAAGCGCGCGGGCTGGATGCAACGCCACTTATTGTCGACAAGCTGAAGGCTGCAAACGATATGCGCATGGTCGAGATTCTGGGCATGATCGAACGTGATGAAATTGGCCACGTTGCAATCGGCAGCCACTGGTATGGCTGGCTGTGCGAGGCGCGCGGACTGGAGCCGGACGTAACGTTCCGCCAGTTGCTGGTTGATTACGATGCGCCGCCTCTGAAACCGCCATTTAATCTGGCAGCCCGGCGGGCGGCGGGCTTCAGCGAACCCGAACTGGACTGGCTGGGAACCCTGTAGCGCTTACAAACCCAGCGTGGTCGCCGTTACGCTGGCCTGCGAGCGTTGCCACATGCCCTCGAACTCGTGGTTCAGTGCCACGGCCGTGTGCGGGTCATCCAGATGGAGCGTTCCGTGCACGGCGGTTTTATCCGCACGCAGCAGGACGCCCTTGCGATCGGCAAGCACAAAGGCCTGGTCGGGGCGCGGGGCGATGGGATCGGCCTGGCGAATTTCAATGACGTGGCTAAAGTCGCGTACCAGTTGCATCAACCGAGGATGGTTGCGTGCGACATGCTGAATGTCGTCGAGCAGCAGCTCGATGCGCCGCCCCCCGCCCGCCACGCATAGCGCACGCAGGCTGGCATGGCGCGGCAGATGGTCGATGTCGAGCAGGCTCAAATCATGGTCGTAGAGGCGTATCTGGCGCGGCCCATGACTCAGCAGCGCGTCGAATGCGGTTTGGTATTCACTGGGTATTTCAAAAGTATTCATGAAGATTCGGTCTCCAGCCATCCGGATTCATACCAGGCATGCAAGCGCTCGCGCAGTGCAACGGGCAGTGGCGGGTTGAGCCGGCGGTAATCTGCCAGTTGCTGCAGGCCTGCAATTTCGTCGGCGCCAGGGGTAAACGCTTCACCATTGATGTAAAAACGACCGCCGGCAAACAGCAGTCGCGATTTCGGGTCGAGCGCCACCCCTTTTTTATCGGCCTGCCTGATGAAGGCGGTGCGGTTGAGCGGGGTGTCCGGTGCGTCGAAGAACACATTCGGCTTGGGGTCGGACAGATAGCGTCCGGCAAACTCGGCAATATCGCGCTTGTTCCACTGAATCCGGGCGACCATCTCCCCGATTTGCGCCAGCATGCCGCGGCTGATTTCGCCCGGGTGGGTTTGCAGGCGCAGGTCGGGATCGGCATAGCGGCCTTCCATGGCGAGTGTGTCCTGCAGATGCGTCAGAAAGCCATACGCCAGTTCTTCGGCGGTGGGCGCGCGAAAACCGATCGAATAGGTCATGCAGTCATCCACGGCCACGCCGTAATGTGCAGCATGAGGCGGCAGATAGAGCATGTCTCCGGGGCCAAGCGTCCATTCTTCCTCAGGCTTGAACTGCTTCAATATCTTCAGCGGGGCACCTTCCAGCAAGCCCAGGTCGGTTTGGGTGCTGATCTGCCAGCGGCGGTGGCCCTGGCCTTGCAGCAGGAAGACATCATACGAATCGAAATGTGGTCCCACACTGCCGCCTGGCACCGCATAGCTCACCATCAGGTCATCCAGGCGAGCGTGCGGAATGAAGTTGAAATGCGCCAGCAGGGCGTCGGCTTCCGGGAGAACGTGGTTGAGCGATTGCACCAGCAGCGTCCATTCGGCTTTCGGCAGGCGCTTGAAGTCATTTTTCCTGAACGGTCCGTCATCCAGCGACCAGTGCGTGCCGCTGCCCCGGACAAGGCGCGATTCGACGTCGTCGCGGCTGGCCAGGTGCATCATGTCGTCCGGCGTCAACAGGCCCTGGAATCCCGGGACGGCGTTGCGGATCAGCAGCGGACGCTTGTGCCAGTAGTCGCGCAGGAAGCGGGTGGGGCTCAGGCCGCCAAGCAGGGTCTTGATCATGAAACTGATTATAACGATGCGGCATGACGATGTTGCGGGTAGGGGCCTGTTAAAATAGGGGCCGAAAATGACGGGCGCCCCCTCGGTTTGATAACAGGAAATCGCGCATCCGGTTTTTTCTGATCCAGATACAGGCATGACCATCGCTCATCTGTTCCGGTTTCAGGGTAAGACTCTATCGACA
>JANJUT010000140.1 GCA_024710445.1 Thiobacillus sp. | reverse complement strand
GGAATGGACGGGCCTCAAGGAAGAACAGGATTTTTCGGATTAACTCCATGTCGCGCTTCATGTCGGAACCGAGTTCTAACAGTTAATCAAGAGGCCCATGGACCCGGAAATTTTTTAATAAAGAGACAGACATTCCCTGATCCTATCGTATTGATTGTTATAGGGGTGTTTGCTTGGTTGTCTCTATGTATTACGTTGTGCAAAAGGAGGCAACTAGCCTTCGGATTATGCTCCATTTTTTCTTTCATCCCCCTCCATGTCGCTTGGGGGCCTGATTACTGTCTGCTCTTGCCAATGAAGCTGACGTGATGCGGGAATGTCTGGACTGGCCGCTATGGCCGACTTTGAGACCGTCGACCCCGTTTCCCGAACGGCTGTTTCGGGATCGCTTCCTGCCTCAACTCGCCTCCGAATTAACCCGGTCTTCCCGCTCGCTTAACCGTGGTTTAACCCCCCCGTCGCTACGATCCGATCATCACTCATGGTCGGATCTTCCCAGCGATGCTTACCCCACTTTCCCGCTTCGGCATTCCCCCTGTCCAAATCGACTGGCCGCGCCTGCTGCCCTTCCTGCGCTGGCGCAACCGCGTCAACAAACAGAGTCTGCGCGATGACCTGATCGCCGGGCTGACCGGGGCGCTGGTGGCGCTGCCGCAGGGGGTGGCGTTCGCCACCATCGCCGGGATGCCGCCGGAATACGGGCTATACGCGGGGATGATTCCGGCGATCATCGCGGCGCTGTTCGGTTCGTCGTGGCACCTGGTGTCGGGGCCGACGACGGCGGCGTCGATCGTGCAGTTCTCGGTGCTGTCCCCGCAAGCCGAGCCGGGCACGGCGCAGTACGGGAGCCTGGCGCTGACGCTGACCTTCCTGGTAGGCGTGATCCAGCTGGTGATGGGGCTGGCGCGCATGGGCACGCTGGTCAACTTCATCTCGCATTCGGTGGTGACCGGCTTCACGGCCGGCGCGGCGATCCTGATCGCGACCAACCAGGTGAAGCATTTCTTCGGCCTGGAGATCGCGCGCGGGACGTCGTTCAGCGATACCTGGAGCACGCTGTTCAGCCAGTTCGACCAGGTGCAGCCCGGCGTGCTGGCGGTGAGCGTATTGACGCTGGGTCTGGGCATCGCGGTGAAGCAGTTCCTGCCGAAGTGGCCGTACATGATCGTGGCGATGCTGGGCGGCTCGGCCGCGGCGGCGTTATTGAATGTCTGGCAAGGGATACAGATGTCCTCGGTCGGCGCCTTGCCGGCGACCCTGCCGCCGCTGTCGGCGCCGGCGCTCGACGGCGAGAGCATCCGCGCGGTGGCATCCGGCGTGGTGGCGGTGACGCTGCTGGCGCTGACCGAAGCGGTGTCGATCGCCCGCGCGCTGGCGGCGCGCTCCGGCCAGCATGTCGACGGCAACCAGGAATTCATCGGTCAGGGCATGTCGAACCTCGTCGGCGCGTTCTTTTCGGGCTATGTCGCCACCGGCTCCTTCAACCGCAGCGGCGTGAACTACGCCGCCGGCGCCAAGACGCCGCTGGCGGCGGTGATGGCGGGCTTCTTCCTGCTGCTGGTGGTGCTGCTGGTGGCACCGTGGGCGCGTTTCCTGCCCAACGCCGCGATGGCCGGCATCCTGTTTCTGGTGGCGTGGAGCCTGATCGACTTCAAGGAAATCGCCCACACGGTGAAGACCAACCATTCCGAATTCGCCATCCTGGCCGCCACCTTCGCGGCGACGCTGTTCCTGACGCTGGAGGAGGCCATCATCATCGGCGTGCTGATGTCGCTGTCGCTCTATCTGGCACGCACCTCCCGGCCGCAGGTGCGGGAACGCGCGCCCAATCCGCACAACCGCAAGCGCAAGTTCACCGACGCCGACCACGCGCCGCAGTGCCCGCAGCTGCGTTTCGTGCGCATCGACGGTTCGCTGTTCTTCGGCGCCACCGCGCACGTGCGCGAAAAACTGGCCACCCTGGATATCGCCCGGCCCGAGCAGAAACACGTCGCCATCATCGCGCACGGCATCAACTTCATCGACATGGCCGGCGCCGAGGCGCTCGCCGACGAGGCGCGGCGACGTCGCGCGGCGGGCGGTGGGCTTTACCTCATCGGGGTCAAAGACACGGTGCAGGAGCAGCTGGCCGAAAGCGGCGCCCTGAAAGCAATCGGCGGCGCCAACCTGTTCGATTCCAAGACCGAGGCGATCGCCGAAATCTACCGTCGCCTCAATCGCGATGTCTGCCGCAGCTGCAAGGCGCGTGTTTTCCGCGAATGCGCACCCGCGCGCACCGAGTCGTCCGGCTTGCCTCAGCCCCTTATCCACGCAGGAGCTCACTCATGAAAGCCCGCCAACGCGTCCTCATCCCCTTTACGCACGGCCACAATGGTTCGGCCTTGCTTCGCCACGCTGGCGAGATCACCGCCTCGCAAGCGGTCGAGCTTCTGGTGGTGAGCGTGCTCGACACCCGCTCCAGTTTCGATTCGGACGGCCCCGCCGGCTCGCTGCCCGGCGAGCGTGCCGCCCGCCTCGCGCCGCCCGAGCAAAAGCGGCTCGAGCACGACCTGAAGCGGCACGGCTTGAACCAGGCGAATGCCACAGTGATCTGGGGCGAGCCGCGTAGCGCCCTGGCGGTCCTGATCCGCAGCTGGTGCCCCGACCTGGTCTTGTGCGACGGACGGACGCGCCGCCTGCTGCCGGCGCGCTACGACCGCGAAGGCCCTGCGCTGATGACGATCGGGCGCGACGGCGCTTTCGCGCGTCTGGCCGGCTTGTTCTTTCCGCACGCGCAGGAGCACGCCTGACCGGAGTGTGCACCCCTTCCAGCGCGCCGCGCTGACCGGGGCGCGCCCCAGGCCGGCAGCGGCCTGCGCTTCCATCCCGTAACCACAAAGGAAACACCATGATTCGCCGCAACCCGCGAGGCGACCTGCCAGTCGTGCACGAAACCGCGTTTGTCGATCCCACCGCCATCCTCTGTGGCCACATCATCATCGGCGAGAATGTCTTCATCGGCCCCTACGCCGTGATACGCGCCGACGAGGTCGACGACGCCGGCAACATGGAACCGATCGTCATCGGCGCACACTCGAACATCCAGGACGGCGTGGTGATCCACTCCAAGGCCGGCGGGCGGGTCGAGATCGGCGAATACACCTCGATCGCCCACCGCTCCATCGTGCACGGCCCCTGCAAGGTGGGAAACCGCGTGTTCATCGGCTTCAACTCGGTGCTGTTCAACTGCGTGGTGGGCGAGGGCTCGGTGGTGCGCCACAACTCGGTGGTCGAGGGTTGCAGCGTTCCCGACGGCTTCTACATTCCCTCCACCTGCAACATCCACTCGGACGAGGAACTGGCCCGCATCGAGCGCGTCACCCCCGACGTCACCGGATTCTCCGAAAGCGTGGCGCAGGCCAACCACGAACTGGTGAAGGGCTACAAGCGCATCCGCAACGAGTTTTGACGGTTTGAATGCCGGGCCGATTGCGGAGGTTCATTCCGCATGACACGATCGAACCGCGCCTGACTGAATGTGGTTCGACAGGCTCTGTAGAACCACCTAGTATTGACTAAGCACGATGACCCTGTGCCAAGTCACGACTTAACCACGAACGAAGCAACGGTCAACTCCATTCGCCCTGATCTTGCAGAAGGGCGTTCAGCCCTTTTCCACCTCGTACCGCTTCAGTTTGCGCCATAGCGACACGCGATCGATGCCGAGGAGTTGCGCGGCGTGGGTCTGGTTGCCGCCGGCTTCCTGCAGCACCCAGGCGATGTAGTCCTGCTCCTGCTGCTCCAGGGTGGGAATGCGTCCCGCCTTCTTGCGGAAGGTGCGGATCGACAGTTCGCGCAGATCGTCGGGCAGGTGGGCGGGGCTGATGCTGTGGCCGACGGTGAGCGCGACGCCGCGTTCGATGATGTTTTCCAGTTCGCGCACGTTGCCGGGAAAGTCGTAGGCGCGCAGCAGGTCGAGCGCGTCGGGGGCCAGTTCGTCGACCGCCTTGCCCATCAGCGCCGCGTGCTTCACCAGAAAATGGTGGGCGAGCAGCGGCACATCCTCACGGCGCGCGGAGAGTGCGGGGATGTGCAGGTTGACGACGTTGAGGCGGAAATAGAGGTCCTGGCGGAAGCCGCCCTGCTTCACCATGTCCTGCACGTCGCGGTTGGTGGCGGCGATGAAGCGCACGTCGACCTTCACTGGTGTGGTGGCGCCCAGCGGCAGCACTTCCTTTTCCTGGATGACGCGCAGCAGCTTGACCTGCATGGCGGGCGACATTTCGGTGATCTCGTCGAGAAACAGGGTGCCGCCGCTGGCGGCTTCCAGCAGGCCCTTCTTGTCCGAGTGGGCACCGGTGAAGGCGCCCTTGATATGGCCGAACAGTTCGTTGGCCAGCAAATCCTCGTTGAAGGCGCCGCAGTTCACCGCCACGAAGGGGCCGGATTCGCGCCCGCTTTGGTGGTGCAGGTAGCGCGCGAAGAGTTCCTTGCCGGTACCGGATTCTCCGGTGATCAGGATGTTGCAGTCGGTGGGCGCGACCTGCCGCGCCATGTCGAGGAGGTGCTGCATGCGGGAATCCTGGGTGAGGATGCGCACCTTGTCCTGATAGTCTTCCACCTGCTTTTTGAGACGGTGGCTGTCCTGCCTGTGGCGGATTTTTTCCAGCGCCGCAGCCACCACCTGGCGCACTTCCTCCATTTGGCAGGGTTTGGCCAGGCAGTGGAAGGCACCCTGCCTCATCGCCTCGACGGCGGACGCCAGCGTGGCGTGGCCGCTGATCAGGACAACTTCGGTATCGGGATGGTTGTCGCGGCAGCGCCTGAGTAATTGCAAGCCGTCCACCTTGTCCATGCGCAGTTCGCTGAGCACCACGTCGAAGGGCTGTTTTTCCAGCAGAGCCAGGGCATTGCCGCCGCTCTGGGTGGCGACGACGGCGTAGCCCGCCCTTTTCATCACCTGTTCCAGGTTTTTCATGGCGACCTTGTCATCGTCCACGATTAGAAGCTTTCCATTTGTCATGCGTTCTCCGGCCATTGGTGCGCACAGCACCAGCATGCCCGCGAATGTTGCGTTTTGCAACTCATGCTTTCCAATTGCAACACACAGGAACGGACGCCTTTTAACCTAGATTTAACAAAGACCTGATACCCATTCGGGACGGCCACCCTTCCAGCAAGCCTCCAAGTCATTGCATCCTGCAACAGTTCGGGCGTGACTCCATGCCACGCCCTGGCGTTTTCTCATGATTAATCAATCGGTTGAACGGATTCATCACAGCTGGCACGCTTGCTGCATATAGCGGTCGTCCCGACAACCAGCCCCTGGAATGACCCACCCCGGCAAACAACGAACCGTACTGCTCGCTGTCCGCGAAGGACATGTCGATCCGCGCCTGCTGACCTCGGCGCTGTCGCTGTGCAGTCGTCTCGAAGCCGACCTGGAAATTCAGGTGATTTCCGGCAGCAAAAAGCCGCCCGCCGAAATGGAGGATTTCCTGCATTCGCTGCGCGAGGCGGGCCTGCCTTTCAGCCTGGAGGTGAAGCCCAGCCTGCGCCGCCGCGATCTGGTCGACTATGCCAACGCCCATGAACATATTGCGGCGGTGGTGATCGACTCGCGCGAGGGCTGGGAGGCGCTGGCCCAGGACCGCAGCAGCGACCCATGGAAACATCTGGCATGCCCGCTGGTGACCGCCGCGTCGCACGACAAGAAACAAGCCTGATCCGTATGCAATCAACTGACCTGAAAAACCAACCATGCCTGCCTTCCTGATCAAATTCCTGCCCTTCCTGCGCTGGTTCCCCATCAAGGGGGACATGTTGAAGGCCGACTTCATGGCGGGCCTGACCGTGGCCCTGGTGTTGATTCCGCAATCAATGGCCTACGCGCAGTTGGCCGGGCTGCCTGCGTACTATGGGCTGTACGCGGCTTTCCTGCCGGTGGCGGTAGCGTCCCTGTGGGGCAGTTCGAGCCAGCTCGGTACCGGGCCGGTGGCGGTAGTGTCGCTGCTGACAGCTTCATCGCTGGCGGTGCTGGCGGCACCGGGCTCCGACCAGTTCATCGCGCTGGCCATCATGCTGGCGCTGCTGGTGGGCATCATGCAGCTGCTGCTCGGCGTGTTCAAGCTGGGCGTTATCGTCAACTTCCTGTCGCATCCGGTCATCGTCGGCTTCACCAATGCGGCGGCCATCATCATTGCGCTGTCGCAGGTGTCCAAGCTGTTTGGCGTGCCAATGGGCCGCAGCGAGCACTTCATCAACGACATCGTCGGCGTGCTCAAACTGATCGGCGACACCCATCTGCCGACGCTGGCGATGGGCGCGCTGGCCATTGCCATCATGTGGAGCATCAAGAAATATGCGCCCAAACTGCCCGGCGTGCTGATTGCCGTGGTGGTGACGACGCTGCTGTCATGGTCGCTCGGATTCGAGCGCAACGCGCCCGGCGCGCCTGAACAAATCGCCGATCCTGAACTGCTGGCCGTGGTGCAGCAAAGCATGGGGGCCGCCCAGCGGGTGGACGCGCTGAATGCACGGATTGCCGATAAATCGGCCGCGCTGAAAGCAGCCGAAAAAACCGCGGGCGAGAACAACATCGGCACCGTGCAAACGGAGGCTGAGCTGTCGCTGTTGCGGATCGACCTGCGCGATGCGGAAGCTGCATTCGCCAAGGAAAAGGCCGCGCTGCGGCACCTGCAGGTGGTGCGCAGCACGGACGCGAGCGGCGCGACGCTGGCGATCTACCGGGCGGACAAGGCGCCGCAGGGCGTGACGCTGGATGAAACGCGCTACCGCCTGCGCAAGCTCAGCGCCAAAGGCTTTCAGCTGGTGGGCGGCGGCGAGGTGGTGGGCGCCATCCCCGAGGGGCTGCCCAGCGTCAAGATGCCCAGCTTCAACCTCGATGCGCTGGGTTCGCTGCTGTCGGCCGCGCTGGTGATTTCGCTGGTAGGCTTCATGGAGGCGATCTCGATCGCCAAGGCCGTTGCGGCCAGAACCCGGCAGCGTATCGATCCCAACCAGGAGCTGGTCGGCCAGGGTCTGGCCAACATAGTGGGCAGCTTTACCCAGGCCTTCCCGGTCTCGGGCTCGTTCTCGCGCACGGCCGTCAACATGAATGCGGGCGCCAAAACCGGCATGAGTTCGGTGATCACCGCGCTGATCGTGCTGGTTGCGCTGCTGTTCCTCACGCCGCTGCTGTACCACCTGCCGCAGGCCGTGCTGGCCGCCATCATCATCATGGCGGTGGTCGGTCTGGTGAACTTCAAGGCAGTGAAGCATGCCTGGCAGGCCAGCCGCCATGACGGCATCGCCGCCGGGGTGACCTTCATCGCCACGCTGGCCTTCGCCCCGCATCTGGACAAGGGCATCATGGTGGGCGCGGGCCTGGCACTGGGTCTGTACCTGTATCGCACCATGTCGCCGCGCGTCGCCGTACTCGGCCGCTACAAGGATGGCACCCTGCGCGACCTCAGGGTGAATCCGGACCTGCCCACCAGCAAACACGTGGTGGCGATCCGCTTCGACGGCTCGCTGTACTTCGCCAATGTCTCCTACTTTGAAGACGCGGTGCTGGAGGCCGTATCCAATCGCCCTGAGGCCAAATATGTGCTGGTAGTGGGCGACGCGATCAATCAGCTGGACGCGTCCGGCGAAGAGGTCATTCATCACCTGGTCGAGCGCCTGAAGAGCGCAGGGATCACCCTGGTGTTCAGCGGCCTGAAAAAACAGGTGCTGGATGTGATGCGCGCCACCGGACTGTTCGACCTCATCGGTCAGGACAAGCTGTTTGCTACGGAAGACCAGGCGATTGCCTCGATTTACGAGCAGCTGGGTGAAAATGCGGCGGATGATCTTTTCTGTGCGGTGTCACCGGGACGGTAGGTTTTCTTGAACATGACAAACGGGCTTTCTTCCTACTTCACCGATCCGGTCCAATGGGCCTGGGCAGGGGTGCTGTTCTGGCTGACACTGGGCTTCGCGGCCCTGCTGCTGCAGCAAGTGCCGCAGCTGCTGAGCCGGCTGGTGTTTCCGCTGGGCGCGCTGGGCGCGCTCTTCATCGCCGGCGTCGGCGTCGCCGGCCTGCTGCTGCCGGCCTCCGCGGTGGTGTTGCCGATCGGCCTGCCCGACCTGCCCTTCCACCTGCGGCTGGACGCCCTGTCCGCCTTCTTCATGGTGCTGCTGGGCGGCGCCGCGTTCGGCATCACGGTCTATGCATCCGGCTATTTCAAGAGCATGGCCGCCGGCCCGCTGGCGCTGCTGGCCCTGTGGTACCACCTGTTCCTGGGCGGCATGGTCACCGTGCTGCTGGCCAACGACGCCTATGCCTTCATGGTGGCGTGGGAAGTGATGGCGCTGTCGTCCTACTTCCTCGTCACCACCGACCACAAGGTTCCCGAAATCCGCCGCGCCGGCTTTCTCTATCTGCTGATCGCGCACGTCGGCGCGATCTCGCTGCTGCTCACCTTCGGCGTGCTGCAGGGCGGCCACGGCGACTACACCTTCGACACCATGCGACTGGCCGAGATGACGCCGTTCTGGGCCTCGGCCGCCTACCTGCTGGCGCTGTTCGGTTTCGGCGCCAAGGCGGGCATGGTGCCCCTGCACGTGTGGCTGCCTGAAGCCCACCCGGCCGCGCCCTCGCCGGTTTCCGCGCTGATGTCGGGGGTGATGCTGAAGACCGCCATCTACGGTCTGCTGCGGGTGACCTTCGACCTGCTCAACATCCAGATCGGCTGGTGGGGCACGCTGGCGCTGGCGCTCGGTTTGGTTACTGCGCTCTACGGCGTGATCTTCGCCGCCGTGCAGTCGGACATGAAGCGCCTGCTGGCCTGGTCGTCGATCGAGAACATCGGCATCCTGCTCGCCGCCTTCGGCCTGACGCTGATCTTCACCACCGACGGCAAGGGCGCGCTGGCCGCGCTGACGCTCACCGCGCTGCTCTACCATGCGCTCAACCATGCCTTCTTCAAGGGCCTGCTGTTCGTCGGCACCGGCTCGGTGCTGCATGCCACCGGCGTGCGCCACATGGGCCACATGGGCGGGCTGATGCGCTTCATGCCGTGGACCGCCTGGCTGACCCTGATCGGCGCGCTGGCGATCGCCGGCCTGCCGCCCTTGAACGGTTTCGTCTCGGAATGGCTGCTGCTGCAGGCCTTCCTGCAGACACCCGGCCTGACCCAGCCCTACCTCAACATGGTGATCCCGGTGGCCGCAGCCACCGTGGCGCTGGCCGCGGCGCTGGCCGCCTATGTGATGGTGAAGTTCTTTGGCGTCATCTTCCTTGGCCAGCCGCGCGACCCGGCGCTGCACGAGGCGCACGAGGCCGGCTGGCCGGAGCGCCTGGGGATGCTATGGCTGGCAGCGGGCTGCGTGCTGCTGGGCCTGTTTCCCGCCCAGGTCATCAGCTGGCTGGCGCCGGTGGTGTCCCTGCTGACCGAGCAGTCGCTGGTGAACGACGGCAACTGGCTGATGCTGGCGCCCGTTTCCGCGGAGCGGGCGAGCTACGCGCCGCTGATCTTCTTCGCCGTGGTGGCGGCGGTGCTGCTGCTCACCTTCGTCTGGGTGCGCCGCGTCTATCACGGCCGGGTGCGCCGCAGCGACCCGTGGGATTGCGGCTACCCGGAACACGACGCGCGCATGCAGGACAGCGCCGAAGGCTTCGGCCAGCCGATCCGGCAGATTTTCGAAGTATTCATGCGAGTAGAGCGGGAAACCCCCGATCCCTTCTCGCGTTCCCCGCACTACCACGGCGCGTCGCTGGACAAGGCCTGGTTCATTTTCTACGCGCCCATCGCGCGCGTGGCGAACTGGCTGTCCGAGCAGGCCGGGCGGCTGCAGCACGGCCGCATCCAGTGGTACCTGATCTACAGCTTCGCCACCCTGATCTTCCTTCTGGTCTTTACAACACGATGAGTACCGGCATCCTTCTGCAACTCGCCCAGACCCTGCTGGCGATCCTGCTGGCCCCCCTGCTGATGGGCTGGGTCAACCAGTGCCGCGCCTGGCTGCAGGGCCGCAGCGCGCCCCCCATCACCCAGCCCTACCGCACGCTGAAGAAGCTGTTCCACAAGGACGCGGTGATCGCGCACAACGCCTCGCCGCTGTTCCGCTTCGCGCCCTACATGATCTTTGCCTGCATGGCGCTGGCAGCCGGCATCGTGCCGACCATCGCCAACGACCTGCCGTTCTCGCCGGCCGCCGACGTCATCGCGCTGGTCGGCATCTTCGCGCTGGCGCGGGTATTCCTGGCACTGGCGGCGATGGACATCGGCACCTCGTTCGGCACCCTCGGCGCGCGCCGCGAAATGCTGGTGTCCTTCCTCGCCGAGCCGGCGCTGCTGATGGTGTTCTTCACCGCCAGCCTGATCTCGCAGTCCACCGAACTGCCGGTGATCGTCGACACCCTGGCGCACCAGGAATTCGCCATCTACCCCAGCCTGGCGTTTGCGGCGGTGGCGTTCTGGATGATCTCGGTGGCTGAGAACGCGCGCATCCCGGTGGACAACCCGAGCACCCACCTCGAACTGACGATGATCCACGAGGCCATGATCCTGGAGTACTCGGCCCGCCACCTGGCGCTGATCGAGTGGGCGGTGGCATTGAAGCTGTTCACCTATTCCGCGCTCGGCATCGCGCTGTTCCTGCCATGGGGCATTGCGGTACAGGGCGATCTCGCGGCACTGCCGCTGGCACTGCTGGCCATGGTTGCGAAACTTCTGCTCGGCGGCGCCGTGCTGGCCTTCATCGAAACGATTTCGGCCAAGGTGCGGTTGTTCCGCGCACCCGAGTTTCTCGGCACAGCCTTTTTGCTGGCGGTGCTGGGCATGCTGATTCATTTCTTGCTGGAGGTTTGAGGTGGAGTCGAGAGTAATGCGTCGAGAGTCGAGCGCTGAATGGCGGGAGGAGGCGAATGTGCGCTCCGCTCCCCGCTCTCGGCTCTCCGTTCCAAAGGAACCCACATGTCGCTGACCTACCACCTGCAGATCGTCAACCTGCTGGCCGCCCTGCTGCTGCTGATTTCCTTCGCCATGCTGTCGCAGCGCCGCATCGCCGGGCTGATCACGCTGTTTGCCTGGCAGGGCGCGGCACTGGCGGCCTCCACCGCACTGGTCGCCTGGTCCACCGGCCAGCACCACCTGTATTACTCGGCGGCGCTCACCCTGGTGCTCAAGGTGATCGCCATGCCCTGGTATTTCTTCCGCGTCGTGAAAAAGCTCAACGTCGACCGCGACGTGGAACCGATGATCAACATCCCGACCACCATGCTGATCGGCATCGTGCTGGTGATCTTCGCCTTCAACCTGGCGCTGCCCATCTCGGAGCTGTCGGGCACGGTGACGCGCTCGACCCTGGGCATCGCCCTGGCCACCGTGCTGCTCGCCTTTTTGATGATGATCACGCGCAGCAAGGCGATCCCCCAGGTGATCGGCTTTCTGGCGATGGAGAACGGCCTGTTCTTCGCCGCCACCAGCGCCACCTACGGCATGCCGCTGGTGGTTGAACTGGGCGTGGCGCTCGACGTGATGGTGGGCGTGTTCGTGCTCTCCATCTTCTTCTTCCAGATTCGCGAGACCTTCGATTCGCTGGATCTGAAGCACATGGAAAAACTCAGGGAAAAATAAGTCGTGGAAATTTACTGGCTACTCGGCATTCCGCTGACCGGCGGCATCTTCCTGGCGCTGTGGGGCTGCCGGAAACATTCGCCGGAGATCAACGCGCTGTTCAGCCTGCTGACGCTGCTGGCGGCCGCGCTGCTGACGCACCGCATCATCGAAGACGGCCCGATGACCGTCGGCGGCGGCTGGTTCTTCATCGACTCGTTCAACGTCTTCCTGGTCGCGCTGACCGCTTTCGTCGCGTTCACAACCGCCCTCTTCTCGCGCCCCTACATGCGCATCGAGGCGGAGCACGGCAAGCTCAACGACAAGCGGTTGCGCCTGTACCACAGCAGCTACCAGATCTTCATCGCCGCCATGCTGCTGGCCTTGACCACCAACAACATGGGCATCCTGTGGGTGGCGATGGAAGCGGCCACACTCGCCACCGTGCTGCTGGTTTCGCTGTACCGTACCCCGGCCTCGCTGGAAGCGGCGTGGAAATACTTCATCCTGTGCGGGGTCGGCATCGCGCTGGCGCTGTTCGGCACCATCCTGCTCTACTTCGCGGCGGAAAAGGTGCTGGGCTCGGGCGGCACCGCGCTCTTGTGGACCCACCTGGACGGCGTCAAGACCGAGCTGGAGCCGACGGTGCTGTCGCTGGCCTTCGTCTTCCTGCTGGTCGGCTACGGCACCAAGGTGGGCCTGGCGCCGCTGCACAGCTGGCTGCCGGACGCCCACGCAGAAGGCCCGACGCCGGTGTCCGCCGTGCTCTCCGGCCTGCTGCTCAACGTCGCGCTGTATGCGGTGATGCGCTCCAAGGTGCTGGTCGACGGCGCGCTCGGCACCGACATGGCGGGCAACCTGATGATGGGCTTCGGCCTGCTTTCGGTGGTGCTGGCGGCTTTCCTGATCAAGCGCCAGACTGACGTGAAGCGCATGTTCGCCTACTCCTCGATCGAGCACATGGGGCTGATCACGTTCGCCTTCGGCATGGGCGGGGCGGTGGCGAATTTCGCCGGCCTGCTGCACATGACCATGCACTCGCTCACCAAGTCCGCCATCTTCTTCGCCGTCGGCCACGCCACGCAAAAGGCCGGCACGCAGCTGATGGGCGGTATCCGCGGGCTGATCAAGACCAATCCCACCATCGGCTGGGGGCTGATGCTGGGCACCGTCGCCATCCTCGGGGTGCCGCCGTTCGGTGTGTTCGCCAGCGAATTCCTCATCATCACCACTGCCATGCACGATCATCCCTGGGCCACGCCCTTCCTTCTGCTGGCGCTGGGCGTCGCCTTCGCCTCCATCTTCGGCAAGGTGCAGCCGATGGTGTTCGGCGAGACCGAATCGGCGAAGCTGCCCTACCAGCCCGCGCTGGCGCCGGTGTTCCTGCATCTGGGCCTGGTGCTGATGCTGGGCCTGTTCATTCCGCCCTATCTCGCTGCGTGGTACCGGCAGGCGGCGCAACTTCTGGGAGGCTGAAATGAAAATCGGCGAACACGACTGGCATCTCGACCCCCTCGGCAAGCACATCTGGCGCGGCCGCATGGAAGCCGGACAACTGCTCGCGCTGGCGCGGGAGGTCAAGGAAGAAGGCGGACAGCTCATTGCCCTGTGGGGCTCGGACAATCGCCACCTGGGCCGTGGCTTCGCCATCCACGCCACCCTGCTCACCAGTGCCGGACTGGCCTGGGTGACCTGCGCCCTGCCGGATGACGCGCCTGCCTACCCCGACCTCGCCCACATCTTCCCGCAGGCCGGCCGCATGCAGCGCGCGACCTTCGACCTGCTCGGCATCACGGCCACCGACGCGGTGGACGACCGCAAATGGCTGCGCCACACCGCCTGGGCCGAAGATGAATTCCCGCTGCGCAAGGACTTTTCTCCGCGCGCCGCTCTCGGCTCTCCGCCTCCGAATGATGCCTACCCCTTCATCCGGGTCGAAGGCGACGGCGTGCACGAGATTGCGGTCGGCCCCATCCACGCCGGCACCATCGAGCCGGGGCATTTCCGCTTTTCCGTCATCGGCGAGCGCGTCCTGCGGCTGGAGCAGCGCCTGGGCTACACCCACAAGGGCACGGAAAAACGCTTCGAGGGGATGGACCCCGACACCGGTGCCAAACTCGCCGGTCGCGTCTCCGGCGACACCCACATCGCCTACGCCTGGGCCTACTGCATGGCGGTGGAAACCGCCACCGATAGCCAGGTGCCCGACCGCGCCGTGTGGCTGCGCGCGCTGTTCCTGGAAATCGAGCGCATCGCCAACCACCTGGGCGACCTCGGCTATCTCGGCAACGACGTCGCCCTGGCCTTCGGCTTCATGCAGTTCTGGCGGCTGAAGGAAGACTGGCTGCGCCTGACCGCAAAACTGTTCGGCCACCGCTACCTGTTCGACCGCATCGTGCCGGGCGGCGTGGCAGTAGACATCGGCGACGGCGGCCGCGCGGAGCTCGCCGCCGAGGCCGACCGCCTCGAAGCGGAAGTGCATTCGCTCAAGGCCATCTACGACGACCACGCCACCCTGCAGGACCGCTTCACCAACACCGGCGTCTGCAAGCCCGATCTCGCGGCGAGGCTCGGCCTCACCGGCCTGGCGGGCCGCGCCAGCGCGCAGGCCTGGGACGCCCGCGCCCAGTTCCCGCAGGCGCCCTATGACCAGCTCGACGTCAGCATGGCCACGCAGCGCCGCGGCGACGTGCTGGCGCGTGCCGAGGTGCGCTTCAGCGAAATCCACGAATCGCTGCGCCTGATCCGCGACCTCCTCGCGCGCCTGCCGGCGGGAGACATTCACGTCCCGCTCAAGCCGGTTCGGGATGTGTGCGAAGGCCTCGGCTGGGTGGAAGGCTGGCGCGGCGAAGTATTGGTGGCGGTGCGCATCGGGGCAGACGGCAGACTCGACCGCGTGCACCCGCATGATCCCTCGTGGCAGAACTGGCCGCTGCTGGAAATCGGTATCCTCGGCAACATCGTTCCCGACTTCCCGCTCATCAACAAATCGTTCAACCTCTCCTACAGCGGAGCGGATTTATAAGATGGCTACCCACCTCATCCTGCAGAAGATCCTCAAGACCGGCTTCGTCTCCGAACCGGCGCCGCAGGCCGACCTCGCGCTGCGCACCCGCGAACAGGCGCTGCACGCCGAAATCCTCAGGATATTCGGCCAGTCGGTGGCGATCCGCCATGTCGACGCCGGTTCCTGCAACGGCTGCGAACTGGAAATCCACGCGATCAACGGGCCGCATTACAACATCGAGGGCATGGGCGTGAAGTTCGTGGCCAGCCCCCGCCATGCCGACATGCTGCTGGTCACCGGCCCGGTCTCGCGCAACCTCGAAGTGGCACTGAAACGTGCCTACGACGCCACCCCGGAACCCAAGTGGGTGGTCGCCATGGGCGACTGCGGCTGCACCGGCGGCATGTTCGGCGAGAATTACGCCACGTGCGGAAAGGTCTCCAACGTCATCCCGGTCGACGTCGAAGTGCCGGGCTGCCCGCCCACACCGATTGCCCTGTTGCAGGGCATCCTCGCGGCAGTCAGCCAGGACAAGACAAACACAGCGTCTTAAAAAGCACTGTTTGCGAAGGATTCCTATCGGCGTGCCTTCCTTGGCCCAGTGGTGGAAACCGAAGTCGCCGCGACCTGCGCCCGCGCGAACTGGCCATCCTGCTCGCGTTCGCCTTGTTTGTGCTCGGGGCGAGTCTCTACCCGACACCGATCCTGGAAGTCATCCGGACGGCAGCAGAAGCCTGGGTATCGGGAACCCAATAAACCTTTAGGTCCTGGCTACCCTCCTGGCTCCTTCCGAAGATTGACGCCAGAAACAATACCCGGCATCGTCTGGCTGAGCTTCTCCTTCGAAAGAATCAATGGATATCCACAGCAAGCCCATTCAGGAACGTATCGACTGGGTCGTTGATCTCGCTCGCCGCTATTCCAGCGAGTTCACCAGTCCTGAAAGTTATCTCGCCCGCAAGCGCTATCTGGCCGTCCACCCCACCGACATCATCGCGCTCAAATGCATGGATGGCCGGATCAATATTCCTGTCGCAACCCAGACCCCACCGGGCATCATCCAGCCATTCCGTAATCTGGGCGGGCGCTTTGACCTGGGCTGGCCCCATCTGAACGAAACCCTCGCCCATCACGTCGAGCAGATCGTCGGGACGGGCCGCCAGATCCTGGTACTGATCACCTACCACTTTTCCAAGGGCGATCCGAGCCGGGGCTGTGCGGGATTCAACTACGATACCGAGGCGGTGATCGCACATACCCATGCGATCAAGGAGCAGATGGAGTTCATGTTCGGCCACGGCCACGCCACGGTCTACCCCATTCTGTGCGGATTCGAGACTGACGAGGACGCGCTGATCCTGCATGGTCGCGATGGAAACAAGCTGAATCTGGCCGAATTGCCAATTTCCCAGACTGATACCCTGCTGCCCTGGCTGACCAAGCTCTATCCGGACATGTCTGCGCAGATGCGCGACGACCTGCTGCCCCTGCTCACCGGAAACCTCGAGCACATCGCCCACGTGCGCGGCCTCAAGCGCACCCTGGATATCGAACACCGGGAATGGATGATCTGCATCGGGCGCGGCTTCGATTTTCTGCACACACCCAACCTGGCACTGATCATCGGGCCTTACAGCCCCAACCTGGCCGATCCGATCCGCAAGGCGGCGAGCATCATCCTGAACAACATGCAGACCGGCCGCATTCCCGATGACGGCTTTCTGGTCCTGGCCTCATCGCCCTATCACGAGGTGGGCATGGACCGCGCGCGGGCTGACCTGAAAGCGCGCTTCGCCACCGAATTCACGGCCCAGGTCATCCAGAGTGAATTTCCGGCCCTTGCGCGCAAGATGCATCTGCGCACCGCCGTGCTCAACTGGGCATCGCGCAACCTGGAACTGACCGGTAGCTGAGTCCCCCGGACAACGCCGTCAAGAACGTGAGGACCAACTGGACGCCTCACGCCTCTTCGGCGCACCTGGTGTCTCGGCACCACGACCAGGCACGGAAAACGGCCACGGTAACGAGCAGAAGCAAACCTAATCCGATGCCCAGTATCGGTGGCACCCTCAGATTCGCAAACACCAGAAGTAGCAACGCCCAGCCAAGCAGCAGCAGCGCCCCCGGCACGGGATCGTCACCCAGGATCAATTGATCCCACGGGGCGGTAAACAGGCATGTCAAACCGCGGGCACGGGTGCCAACGGGCCGCATGACTTCACCCGCCACCTGCCCGGGTCCCGGTTCAAGCCCTGTGGGTGTCATGCCAGCAGGGTCGGGGTGACGCCCATTCCTTAAGCGCTGCATGCTGGCCAGCAGGCCAAACATGTCAGCACGTCGCCTTGCCAGCCAGGGCGTCTGCCTGACTGGCAAAACCGAACTCCGCATCGCCCAGGGTATCGTCGCGCGCAGCGATACTGACGCTGACATGCGACTTGCCGAAGTTCAGGTCCGGATAATAGCCACGACGGTCAGACAGAGTCGCCAACTCGTCGAGAAACCTGCGGGCCTCGGCATAGGTTCCAAACTCGAAGCGCCGTGTCAGCAGCGGGGGATGTTGTTGCACATGCCATGCCGACGAGGGTTGTGATTCAGTCATGTCTGCCTCCTGATCCGAAATCGCCGCAAGCCTGCGGCCGGTTTTTTATGTCGCGGCTGTCACCTGTGATTTGGCAAGGTAGAAGGCTGCACCCGTATCAACTTCCAGGTACCGCGCGCTGCACTCAGACCACATCCAAGGTCCCGACAGCTGCGACTATAAACAGGCCAGTTATTGAACTAAAGTAAATTGTTTAGATAGAATTCATAAACAGGAGTAAATGAATGAAGCTGCGTCACGTCACCTTGCACCAGATGCGCATCTTCCACAGTCTCGGACGGCATTTGAGCTTTACCCGGGCTGCGGAAGAGCTGTTTCTGTCCCAGCCAGCGGTATCGATTCAGGTCAAGCGCCTGGAAGAAAGTGTGGGCATGCCGCTGGTCGAGCAGATGGGCAAGCGCATTTTTCTGACCGAAGTCGGCAAGGAACTGTTCGAAGCCTGTCGCGATGTGCTCGAACGCCTGCGGGTACTGGACGAGGACATGACCGGGCTGGAGGAAGGTATCAGGGGGCCACTTAACCTCGCGGCCATCACCACCTCGAAATATTTCATGCCGCACCTGCTCGGCGCCTTCCTGCGTGAACACCCGGCGGTGGAGCCGCGCCTGACCGTCACCAACCAGACGCGGGTGCTCGAACGGCTGGAAGGCAATATGGATGATCTGGTGATCATGGGCACCCTGCCTGAAAACCTCGACCTGGAGGCCGCATTCTTTCTGGACAACCCACTGGTCGTGGTGGCGGCGCCAGACCATCCTCTCGTAAACGAGAAACAGATCCCGCTGGCGCGGCTGTTGCAGGAACGCTTTCTGTCGCGTGAGCCAGGTTCGGGCACACGCGCGGCACGCAACCGTCTGTTTGCCGAGCATGGGCTGACCATCCGGCCTTACATGGAACTGGGGAGCAGCGAGGCAATCAAGCAGGCCGTCATGGCAGGGCTCGGCATCTCGGTACTATCCCTGCACAACCTGCGTCTTGAATTGAAAACCGGGCTCATCGCCGTACTGGATGTGGAGCACTTTCCCTTGCAACGTCAGTGGTATGCCGTGCACCTCAAGGGCAAGAAACTGTCGGCAACGACACGCCGGTTCCTGGATTTTTTGCTGCAGGACGGCGCCCGCATCTGGCAGGAGTCCCAGCCTCACTTGATGAATTTGTCTTCGTCGCAGAAAAAACGCGGCGGAGGAAAAGTCACGTCTTCCTCCTCGCCATGACCCGATACCGGTTTTCCTGAAATTAGCGCGTCAGCCCGGCATATAGCATCGGCAGCTTTTCCGGCAATCGCTGCACATGATCGACCACCATGTAGTTCTTCTGCCCGAAGATGCGCGATACGTAGTTGTCGGCGCGCGGTTCGAGGCTCATGCAGTAGGTAACCACGCCGTCGCGGCCGACTTCCTCCACCGCTTTCCTGGTGTCATAGCGCAGGCATTGCGGATCGCGCATGTCGATGTCGGCGGGCTCGCCGTCGGTGACGACGATGAGCATTTCCCGATGATGCGGCAGTGGTATGCGGTGCGCATGAAGGGCAGGAAGCGTGCGACGGGATCTTCCTCGGGTTGACGCCATGCTCGGCTGAAAGCAATCGTTGCCGGGCAGGGATCGCGGGCAACGCGATGCCTTGATGCCGGCGCCGACGGGCGTCCCTTCAACCCGCCAACCCTGATGGTTACCCAGACGGCACACGAAGGTTTCGTGTGCCGTTGAGTCAGGTCCCGGGAAGGCGCGACGCCGCCTTCTGCGACCGTTCCCGCTCGATGACCCCGGCACGCGCCAATGCATGCGAGGCCAACGGCAGTGTCATCAGCAGGATCGTGACCAGCGCCAGCAGACGCCAGACCCAGGCGCCCTCACCCACTGCCAGCGCGAGGCCAACCGCGAACAGCGACACCGCGAGCGTGCCTGCCTTGGTTGCCGCATGCTGGCGCGCCAGGGCATCCGGCAGGCGCAGGATTCCGACCGCGGCAATGAGCAGAACCAGCATCGCCACGCTGCAGAGTCCCCACCCGAGCAACGCCATCACGACTCTGTCTCCCGCTCGCCAGCTGCCTGCTGCTGGATCAGCCGCGCCCAGGCCAGCGTCGCGACGAAGCCCGACAGGGCGAGTCCGATGGCGACGTCGAGGTAGACCGTGCGCCCGCTGGTCCAGGCCGCGAGCAGGCTCAGCACGATGGCGACGAAAAACAGGATGTCGAGGCCGACCACGCGATCGGTATGGGTGGGACCGGCGAGCAGCCGATAGAAGCCCATCAGTGCGCTGGCGCCCGCCATCAGCACGAACAGCGTCAGCAGGGTCATCGCTTGCCTCCGAAGAGGGTGCGGACGGGCAGCAGAAAATCGCGCCGGATCGAGTTCAGCGTCTGTTCCGCACGCGTCACGTCGAGCAGATGCAGCAGCAGTTCACGGCGCTCGGGGTCGATATCGACGGTGGTGGTGCCAGGCGTCAGGCTCACCAGTGCAGCGAGAAAGTCGGCCGCCGTCTCGCCGAGATCACCGTAGGGCATGCGCACGAGACCTGGCTGCAGAGCCTTGCTGCCACGCAGGATGATCAGGACGGTGATGCCGCCGGAGACGATGGCTTCTTTCACGAAATTGAAAACCAGCCGGATCAGCGCGGACAATCGGTTCATTCCAGGGCTCCGCTCCAGAAGCCGGCTGTGGCTTGCTCGACATGACGGATGACGGGCTCGGGGAACATCCCCATGGCCAGAATCAGCACGGAGAGCACCACGACTGCCGCATAAGCGGCGGACGGGCGCGCGGCAGGCCTCGGCCCGGCTGGCCCGTCGTGCGGCTGCGGCTTCCAGAAACCCTCCAGCCAGATCTTGCTCATCGAGTACAGCGTCAGCAAGCCGACCGCCAGCGCCGTTCCACCCCAGAGATAGCGCCCCTGCTCGAAGGCCTCGCGCAGCAGCATGAACTTGCCCCAGAAACCGCTGGTGGGCGGCACCCCCACCAGCGAGAACGCGCTCAGCAGGAACAGCAACGCCAGCAGCGGCCACGCCGGATACAGGCCGCCGATGCGCCGCAGGTCGTAGTGCCCGGCGGCGGCGAACATCAGGCCGGCGATCAGGAACAGGTTGGCCTTGACGAGGATGTTGTGGAACAGGAAATAGGCGGTCGCGGCCGCGGCTGCCGGCGTCGCCAGCGCGATGCCGAGCAGCAGGTAGCCGATCTGGCTGACGATGTGGAAGGCGAGGATGCGCCGCACGTCCCAGTGATAGGCGGCACCGAGCACCCCGCTCAGCATGGTCACCAGCGCCAGCCAGCCGAGCGCCTCGAGCAGGATGCCCGGCGTGGCGGCGAACACGTCGCCCAGCAGGCGCAGCAGGACATAGGCGGCGACCTTGGTCAGCAGGCCGCCGACCAGCGCCAGGACCGGCGCCGGCAGGGTGTGGTAGCTGGCCGGCAGCCAGGCGAACAGCGGGAACGCCCCCGCCTTGAGCAGGAAGGCCAGCACCAGCAGCCCGAGGTAGGCTGGCAGGGCGCCCGCCAGCGCCGGCTCGACGCTGGCGACGCGCAGGGCGCCGAAGTTGAGATGGCCGGTGGCGCCGTAGATCATGCCGATGGCGCCGAGCATCAGCAGCGTACCGAGCATGCTGACGGCAAAATACTTGAACGCCGCCTCGCCATGGCGGCGCTTGCCGCCCAGCACCAAGAGGCCAAGCACGCTGATCAGCATCAGCTCGAACCAGACGTAGAGATTGAACAGGTCCGCGGCGAGGAACACCGCGCCGGTCGCCGCCAGCAACCCGTGCAGCAGGGGATGCAGGCCCGCTTCGGCTTCGGCCGTCTCGCCCCAGCGCAGGGTGGCCAGCAGCACGCCCGCGCCGACGCTTGCGGCGAGCAGCACCAGCGCGGCGCTCAGGGCATCGGCGGCAAATTCGATCGCGTAGGGTAGCGGCCAGTTGCCGAGCGCCACCGACTGCCGCCCGTCCCGCACGACGTCGAACAGCAGCAGGACGGCGCACGCCAGCAGCGCCGCGGCGCCGAGCAGGCTCACGCCCCGGCGCAACACGGGCTGACGCGCCAGCAGCGCGGTCAGCAGGGCGGTCAGCAAGGGCACCAGCAGCGGGCTGAGGACCAGCATCATTCGTCCATCAGCGGCGGTTTCAGCGGATCGCTGGCGAGCGGCTCGGAAGCCTGCAGGCGATCACTGTCGTCGTGGCCGTTATGCCGCACCAGCCAGGCACCAAGCACCAGGGCGAAGCACAGCAGGGCGAAGCCGATGACGATCGCCGTCAGCACCAGTGCCTGCGGCAGCGGGTCGGCGGCAGCGGCCGCCAGCTCGCCGGCGCCGGCTTCGATCAACGGCGGAACCAGTGAGCCGGGACGGCCTGCCATGAAGACGATCAGGTTCGCGGCACTGCCGAGTACCGCCAGCCCGACGATCAGACGGAACAGGTCGCGCGACAGCGCGAGCATCACCCCGGCGCTTACGACCAGACTGATGGCGAGCATCATGATCAGACTCACGGCGCGGCCTCCCCGTCGTCGAGCAGGGCGTAGACATAGCCGGTCAGCGCGCCCCACACCGTACAGAACACGCCGATGTCGAACAGCATCACCGTCGACACGCCGACCTCGGTCCATCGATGGGTGAGGAAAGGCAGGCCGGCGGCGGCGCCGAAAAGACCGGCAAGCACGGCCAGGGCGACACCGCTCAGCGCCAGCGGCAGCGGCGCCAGCGGCTGCAGGCGACACGCGGCGCGGACGTCGAGCGTGATGGCGACCAGGCTGCTGCCGGCCACCGCCAGCAGCCCGCCGATGAATCCGCCGCCGGGCTCGTTATGGCCGCGCAGCAGGACCCACACCGCCGCCGCCAGCAGGATCCAGTAGAGCGGACGCGCCGATTGCGTCAACAGAGAAGAACGCGGCGTCATGCTGCCCGCCTCTTCTTCAGTCCGGCCAGCAGCGGCAGGACCGCCAGCAGCGAAAACGCCACCACGGCGATCTCGCCGAGGGTGTCGAGGGCGCGGAAGTCGACGATGATCACGTTGACCACGTTGCGGCCATGCGCCTCGGGCAGGCTGGTGCGGCCGAACCATTCGGCCAGTTCGGCGTTCGGCGGCAGCCCCTGCAGATGCGCCAGCAGCAGGAAGGTGCCGATGCCGGCGGCGGCGGCCAGCGCCGCATTCGCCCAGCGCCACGGCTCGCGTCGGGACGACGAGGGCCCGTAGCGCGGCAGCACGCTCGCCGCCACCACCACCAGCGCCGTCTCCACCATGAACTGGGTGAACGCCAGATCGGGTGCGCCGGCGAACAGAAACCAGACGGCCGAGCCGTAACCGACCAGACCGCTCGCCATCAGCACCGCCAGACGGCCGCGCAGCAACAGCGCCGCAGCCGCGCCGGCCACGATCAACAGCGCGGCGACCGCCCAGGCCCAGCCCTGATCGGGCCAGTCCCACCCGATCAGCGGGCGGCTGTCGCCCGCCCACCAGGCGAACGCCCCCAGCAGCAGCAACGCCGCCAGGGTCTGGCGCAGATAGGACGACAGGCGGCCGTCCTGCAGGCGCCGCGTATGCCAGGCGGCCACGCGCGACAGGCCATGCAGCAGATGCTCGTACCAGGCGGCCGGACCGAAGCGCTCGTCGAGCCGGTACAGCCGGTGCAGGGCCTGGTGCAGGCGGTCCCAGGCAAGGAAGAACAGCAGGCCGACCACGGCCGTGATGCCGGTGGCCGACAGCAGTACGTCGAGGTCGAGCGCGGCACTCAGCTCCACCACACCGAGTTGCGGCGAGATGCTGCGCGCCGCGGCGAGCAGCAGGGGGTCGGCCAGCGCCGGGAAGAATTCGAACTCGATGCCCAGCAGCACGATTGCCAGCGGCGGCACGAACATGCGCCAGGACACTTCATGCACCTGTCCGCGCGGCGCTTCAGGTGGTCCCCAGAACACGCGCACCGCCGCCACCCCGGCGACCGCCACGGCGATGGCGTTGACGAACACGGTCGCGTAGCTGACCAGCGTCAGCACCTCGGCCTCGGCCTTGGCGACCGCGATCACGTCCTTGGCGACGAAGCCGAACGACAGCGGCAGGCCGGCCATCGACAGGCCGGCCAGCACCGCCGCAGTCGCAGTCAGCGGCATTGCGCGGCGCAGGCCCATGAGGTGGTCGATGCTGCGGGTGCCGGTGGCGTGGTCGATGTTGCCGGCGACCATGAACAGCGGCGCCTTGTACAGGGCGTGGGCGAACAGGAAGGCGACCACCGCGAGGGCCGCGCCTGGACTCGGCAAGCCGATCAGCAGCGTCAGCGTGCCGAGCGCGGAGACAGTGCTGTGCGCCAGGATGCGCTTGAGGTCGCGCTCGCGCAGCGCCAGCACGGCCGCCCAGACCGCAGTGAGCGTGCCGGTGCCGATCAGTATCGCTTCCCAGAACAGCAGGTCGTTGAAGGCCGGATCAAGCCGCGCCATCAGGTAGATGCCGAGCTTCACCATGGTTGCCGAGTGCAGGTACGCACTCACCGGCGTCGGCGCTGACATGGCATTGGGCAGCCAGAAATGGAACGGGAACTGCGCCGATTTGGTGAAGGCGCCGAGCAGCACCAGCATCAAGGCGTAGGGCAAGCGCGGATCTGCGGCAAGATCCGGGCCGGCGGCGATGATGCCCGAAAGCGTCCAGGTTCCGGCCATCTGTCCGAGCAGCACCAAGCCGCCGAGCAGTGCCAGCCCGCCGCCCATGGTGACAAGCAGCGCCTGACGCGCGGCAGCGCGCGCGGCAGCCTGCTCGTGGTTGAAGCCGACCAGCAGGAAGGACGTGATGCTGGTGAGCTCCCAGAACAGGAACAGCAGGATCAGGTTGTCGGCAGTGACAGCGCCAACCATCGCCAGCATGAACAGCAGCAGCACGCCGAGCAGCCGGCCGCGCCTCGGTTCGTGGGCGAGATAGCCGCTGGCGTAGACGAAGATCCAGGTACCGATACCGGTGATCAGGGCCAGCATCTGGGCGCTGAGGCCATCGACGCGGAAGCCCAGCGAGAGCCCCAGGCTGGGCACCCAGGAGGCATCGACATGCCATGGCAGCGCATGGTGAGTGAGTCCCCAGGCAAGCAGCAGAAACAGCGAGAGCGGCGCTGCAGCGAGCCACAGACAGGTCGGGCCACCTGCTGCCGGATGGGTGGCATGGCTCATGGCGAATTGCCTCCGTGCACGGTGCGCCAATGGCGCCAGGCCAGGACTATCAGCGTAACAGCGGTCAACGGCAACACGAAGCCGCCCACCGCTACCGAGAACCCAGCCTTGGCGTCGTGTCCCGATGCATCAAGAATCAGGTAGGCCGTATAAGCCATGTAGTAGGCCAGAAACAGGGCACCTTCCCAGCGAGCAATCCGATGCGCCGTAAAGAAAATGGGGAGGCATGCCATGCTGACCGCCAGCATGACCGGGAGATCGAAGGCCAACATGGATGGCGGCACCAGCAGCCCTCCCGGCGCGATGCTCGCGGATATCCCCAGTACGGCCAGGATATTGAAGATGCAGCTCCCGACCACATTGCCCACTGCGATGTCCCGCTGGCCGCGCAGTGCCGCCATGACGGAAGTGGCCACTTCGGGCAGGGACGTGCCGGCCGCGACGATGGTCAACCCCACGACCAGTTCACTCATGCCCAACTGGCGGGCCAGGGTCACGGCAGCCCCCACCAGCCAGCTGGAACCGAGGATCAGTAGCCCCAGCCCGACCGCCACCAGCAGGACCTGCATCACCCAGTGGCGGTCCCAGGCCTTCCCGTCCTCTGGTGGCGTCTCCCGATCCATTTCGCGGTTCGCAGCAGTCTCCCGGCGACTCTGACGAATGACCAGCACGGTATATCCCAGCAACAGCATCACGAAGACCAGGCCATCCCAACGGCCAAGGCCGCCATCGCTGGCCAGCGCCCACAGCAGCAGCGACACCCCCACCAACAAGGGCACCTCCTGCCGGATCAGCTGCCGATGCACGACGAGTGGCGTGATGAGCGCTGACACCCCGAGGATGAACAGAATATTGAAAATATTGCTGCCGACGACATTACCCAGCGCAATGTCCACTCGCCCCGACCAGGCGGACTGGACCGACACAGCCAATTCTGGCGAACTGGTGCCGAAGGCCACAACGGTCAGCCCCACCACCAGCGGTGAAATACCGAAGGACAAGGCGAGCTTCGAGGCGCCGCGCACCAGCAACTCGGCTCCGAGAACCAGGGCAATCAATCCGGGAATGAACCAGAACATCCGATGGTCTCCGTCAAATCCGGCCGCGCAGCATTTCTTCCACCTCGAAGCCCAGCACCAGCATCCAGGTGAAGATGGCAATCCCCACTCCGGCCGCAGCAATGTCCTTGATGATGCCGATTTTCTCGTTGCGCCGGGTTTCCACAAAGTCACACAGAGCCTC
>JANJUT010000129.1 GCA_024710445.1 Thiobacillus sp. | reverse complement strand
AACTGGTGGGTGCCAAGGACCTGACCCAGGATATCCTGGGTGACTGGTACAACTACTACCATCAGTGCTCGGAATGCCGTCGCTGCTCGGTATTCTGCCCATACGGCATCGATACGGCCGAGATCACCATGGCCGGCCGTGAAATTCTGAACCATGTCGGCATGGGGCAAAAATACTCAAACGATATTCTGGGCAAGGTCCAGAAGATCGGAAACAACCTCGGCCTGCCCGGCCCCGCATTGCTGGACACCCTTGAAGGTCTCGAAGAGGATGTCGAAGCGGACACCGGCGTAGCGGTCAAACTGCCGCTGGATGTCGTTGGCGCAGAAGTGCTCTTGATTACGCCGTCCGCGGACTTCTTTTCAGAACCGCACGTGGAATCGCTGGTGGGCTATGCCAAGGTGTTTCATGCAGCAGGCATCAGCTGGACCCTGTCGTCATATGCGTCTGAGGCGGGTAATTTCGGCCTGTTCAACGGCAATTACGAAACCATGCGCAATGTCGCCATGCGGATTCGTGACGAGGCGCTTCGATTGGGTGCCAAGCGTATTGTGGTCGGAGAATGCGGCCACGCATGGCGGGTTGCCTACAGCTTCTGGAATACGCTGACCGGCATCGGTTATGGCGGCAATGATCCCTTCTCGATTGAACTGCAAAAACAGCTTGACCCGGCCTATCCGCAGCCACAGCACATCTGTGAGTTGACGAACGACCTGATCAAGTCCGGCAAGATCAAGGTCGATCCCTCTGCCAATGACGATCTGGTGGTTACCTTTCACGACTCGTGCAACGTTGCGCGCGGCTCCCGCATGGGTACGGAGCCGGGTGGGCAGTTCACCATTCCTCGCGAATTGATCAAGTCGGTCGTGAATAATTTCCACGACATGGCGGACGAAACGATAGGCGAGGCCACCTTCTGCTGCGGTGGCGGCGGGGGTGTATTGACCGACGACTTGCTGGAAGTCCGCGTCAAGGGTGCTTTGCCTCGCGTGACGGCGCTTAATAATGTAGTCAAGGAACAGCAAGTCAATTTCCTGGCTTTGATCTGTGCTATTTGCAAGGCGCAGTTCACCAAGGTTTTGCCCAAGTATGGCTTCGACATGAGCATGGTGGGTGGAGTACATCAATTGGTCAGCAAGGCAATCAAGCTGGACACCAATCCATAAGCAACTGATTGCGATTTATCTATCTTTAGTTACGTAGGCGTTAGGAGAACCAACATGGCTGTCACGACGAACAAAGCAAAATCCGAAGGCGTTCAATGGCGTCGTTATAAGGATGGCGAGACCGAGAGCAATTTCCGGTCCTCGCAGGACAAGATTTTCCAGGCTGGCTGGACGCACAAATGCCCGGAGTACATGCTGTCCACGCCGCCTTGCCAGGGTTCCTGCCCGGCCGGTGAAGACATTCGCGGCTACCTGAACATCGTACGTGGTATCGAAAAGCCGCCCGCAGGCGTGACCTGGCAGGAATATGCCTTCCGCCGCATTACCGAAGCCAACCCCTTCCCGGGCGTAATGGGCCGTGTTTGCCCCGCGCCGTGTGAATCCGGTTGTAACCGCAACATGGTTGAAGACCATGTCGGCATCAACTCCGTCGAGCATTTCGTTGGCGACTGGGGCATTGAAAACAACATGGCCTACACGTCCACGGCAGCCGAAACCGGCAAGAAAGTGGCCGTGATTGGCGCCGGCCCTGCTGGCCTGGCTGCGGCTTACCAGTTGCGCCTGCGTGGTCATGGCGTCACCATTTTCGATGAGCACGAAGAACTTGGCGGCATGATGCGCTACGGCATTCCCGGTTTCCGTACCCCGCGTGAAATGCTCGATGCTGAAATCAAGCGCATCATCGATCTGGGCGTTGAAACGCGCCTGAAGACCCGCATCGGCTCCGACATCAGCTTTGAGCAGATTGACAAGGATTACGATGCCATTTTCATGGCTATGGGTGCCCAGGCTGGCCGTCCGCTGCCGGTTCCCGGTGCGGAAGCCCCGAACTGCGTGACTGCGGTCGCATTCCTGCGCGCATTTAACGAAGGCCGCCTGCAGCACGTCGGCAACCGCGTAGTCGTCATTGGCGGTGGCGACACCTCAATCGACGTGGCTACCGTTGCCCGTCGTCTCGGTAACATCACCAAGACAGGGACTGCAGACGATCGTCCGGAAGCCGTGATCGCCGGTCACATGGCGCATGACGTGGCCTCGATCTCCGCTCGTGGCGGCGCTGAAGTCGTGCTGGTATCACGTGCCACCATGGACAAGATGGCTGCCAACAAGCATGAAATCGAGCATGCACTGCAGGAAGGCATTGAAATCATCGGTGGTGTGACCCCGGTTGCCGTGGTCGTTGATGCCAACGGCCGTGCAACTGCACTCCGCGTGGCTGACTTCGTGATGGAAGGCAAGGAAACCAAGATTGTCGAGGGTACCGAGCGTGATATCGAGGGCGATCTGATCGTGTCGGCAATTGGCCAGGGTGTTGATTTCACCGGTCTGGAGCAGTTCAACAACAACAATGGCCTGATGAAGGCTGACAAGAACTACCGCTTCCCCGGCAGCGAAAAGATTTTTGTTGGTGGCGACGTGCTGCGGCCGCACCTGCTGACCACTGCCATCGGCCATGCTTCTATCGCGGTCGAAGGCATCGATGCTTTCCTGAAAGGGAAGAAAGAGCTGGATCGCCGTCCGAAGGTTGACGTGCATCACTTCGATCAGATCCGCAAGTGGCTTGAAACGGGTCACGAGTACTCGGAAATTAAAGGCCAGGAATGGGGTACCTCCGAGAACAAGGGGCTGCTGCACAATTTCGAAGACCGCTCGAACCGGCACATCATTCCGCATAACGACCTGTTC
>JANJUT010000123.1 GCA_024710445.1 Thiobacillus sp. | reverse complement strand
CCTCCCAGCATAGGGCGGGAATGCTCACAATGCGAGTGCGTCAGGACCAGGGCCTGTTCACACTAATTTCACGTTTGCGAAATTAGTGTGAACAGGCCCTACGTGGTGTCCTTTTGGGTGGCGCGTTCCAGATGATCGCGCAAAAACAGCTTCAGGGCATGAGGAAGCAAGGGCCGGCTGAACAGAAAGCCCTGCATTTCATCGCACCCTTCCGCACGCAGGAATGCCAGTTGTTCCTGCGTTTCCACGCCTTCGGCGATGATGCCCAGACGCAGGCTGCGCGCCAGCTGGATCACCGCCCGCACGATGGCGGCATCATCCGGATCGGTGCTGATGTCGCGCACGAACGAGCGATCGATTTTCAGCCGGTCTACCGCAAAGCGCTTGAGATAGCTCAGCGATGAATAGCCGGTGCCAAAGTCATCGATCGACAGCCGCACGCCCAATGACTTGAGCTGACGCACCATCTCCAGGTTGTTTTCCACGTCCTGCAGCAAAATGGATTCGGTCAGTTCCAGTTCCAGCAGATGGGCTGGCAAGCCGCTTCGTTCGAGCGCGCCCGCTATGGTTTCGATCAGCCCGGCCCGCCGGAACTGCATGGCCGACAGGTTGACCGACATGGTGAGTTCAGGCCATCCAGCCTGGCGCAGCGATTGCGCATGACGGCAGGCCTCCTCCATCACCCAGGCACCGATCGGCACGATCAAACCACACTCCTCGGCCACCGGAATAAAACGCGCCGGTACCACCTCGCCCAGCTCGGCATTCTTCCAGCGCAGCAGCGCTTCCATACCGGTTACCCCGCCCGTTTCCATATCCAGTTGCGGTTGATACATGAGGTAGAACTCGGCCCGGAACAGCGCCTGATGCAGGCGGTTTTGCAACAGCAAATGCTCATGCGCCTGCATGTTCATCTGCTCGTTATAGAAACGATAGGTGTTGCGGCCGGCCTCCTTGGCGTTGTACATCGCGGCATCGGCCTTTTGCAGCAGGCTGTCGAAATCGCGGCCATCATCGTCATAAATCGCAATACCGATACTGCTGGCGGCATTGACCACATGGCCGTTGAGTTCCACCGGCTCGGCCAGTTGGGCAAGGATATCGTTGGCTATCCGTTCCACCGTTTCCAGATCCGAAATGTCGTTCAGCAGCAAAATGAATTCATCGCCACCCTGGCGACTGATGGTGTCGCTTTCACGCGTGCAATGCGACAGGCGCGCCACGACTTCCAGCAAGAGTTCATCGCCCGCGGCATGCCCCAGTGTGTCGTTGACGACCTTGAAATTGTCCAGGTCGATATACAGCATCGCCACCCGCGACCGTGTGCGTTCAGATACCGCCACGGCATGCTCGTAACGGTCACGCAGCAAGATTCGATTGGGTAAACCCGTCAGCGCATCGTGGTGCGCCAGGAACTCGATACGCTCCTCGGCCTGCCTGCGCTCGGTAATGTCGCGATCCACGCCCTGAAACCCGATCAACGTCCCGGCTTCGTCGAACAGAGGCGAAGCATTGGACTCCAGAATGCGGTATTGGCCATTGCGATGCCGCCAGCGCAACACGACGTTCGTCCATCCTTGCTTGCCATTCGTGGCGGTGTCGATGGTTTTCCGAAACAGGGCCAGATCATCCGGATGCAGCAGACTTGCACAATCCCGTGCAAGAAATTCCTCATCCGTCAGACCAAGGTTGGCCGCGCCGCGCTGGTTGCTGTAGGTACGCTGGCCGTGCAAATCGAGGGACCAGATCCAGTCGGCGGACTGCTCCGCCATGGCTCGAAAACGTGCTTCGCTCTCGCGCAGCGCTTCCTCGGCGCGTTTCCGCTCGGAGATATCAATGAAGTTGATTACCGCACCGACCAGTTCGCCATTGCGGTATATGGGCTGTGACCAGTATTCCACCGGGAAACTCGTGCCATCCTTGCGCCAGTGCACTTCGCTATCGACATGGGCAGGCCTGCCTTGCAGGGTGGAGCGACGAACGTTGCATTCTTCCTTCGGGTAGGGGCGTCCATCCGGATGAGTGTGATGGATCAGCGGATGCAGGCAATGGCCAATCAGCTCTTTCTCCGTGTAACCCAGCATCCTGAGGCAGGCCGGGTTCACAAATGTGCATACGCCTTGCGTATCGACACCGAAAATGGCCTCGGGTGAACCATCCAGCAGCAAGCGGAACCGTGCCTCGCTCTCGCGCAGCGCTACCAGTGAGGCGCGATGGCCAATCGCCATGCCAAGGTCGGTTGCCAGTTTTTCCAGCAACATGACCTTTTCCGGGCCAAAGCTGTGCGGCTCGACGGCATACACATTGAGCGCACCCACAACCCGTCCATGAACCCGCAACGGCGTGGCGGCAGATGAACCGTATCCCTGTTCGCGTGCACGTTCACGCCAGGGTGCAAACTGCGGGTTGTTCTGCGAGTCGTCATTGATGACGGTGATGCCCGTGCGGATGGCGGTTGCGGTCGGGCCCTGGCTTTGCGGTGAACCATCGCAGCGGATATCCAGTTGATCGAGATAACCCTGCACAAAGCCGGCCTCGGCTACGGGCCGCACCGTCACACCCTCTTCGTCCAGCATGCCGATCCAGGCCATGCAAAACAGATCGTCCCGAATCAGTTGCTGGCAGATGCGCAACATCAGTTCCGGCTCGGGCAAACCGGCCATCAGCATTTCGTTCACGTCCGCAATCGTTTGCAGCAACGAATTACGCCGCTGCATGATTAGCGTCTCGCGCTTTTCCTCGGTGATCTCGCGCAGGCTGCCCACCATCCGTACAGGCTTGCCGTGGGCGTCGCGCTCCACCACTTCGCCACGGTTCAGCACCCAGACCACGCGGCCATCCGCGTGCGCAATGCGATGCTCGTATTCGAATGGAGCCCTGCCTGCCAGGCAGTCCTGGATGGCCTGCATCACCGCATCGCGCTCACCCTCGTCCAGGCAGTCAAGTGCCTCTTGCCAGGTGTGGGCAGCCTGCTGCTCATCCAGCCCCATCAGTCGCGCCCACTGCGCGTTATGTCGAACCCGCCCGCTGTGCAGTTCCCAATCCCACACGCCTTCGCCAATGATGGCCAGCGCGTAGGCCTGTTCATCTCCCACCGAGATCTGCCTGTGGATGGCCTTGCTCGCCTTTTTTACCGAAGCGGGATCGTGCCCGCTGGCCAGCAATTCCTTGGCTGCCTGACGCCGCTTGCGCGCCACGGCCAGCGAAACTTCCGGGTACACCCCCAGCGCCAGGGTTTTGCGCTTGCCGTCAAACCGGTAATCCAGCCGCCAGTAGCGCGAACCATCCGGCCGCAACAGCAAATACATGCCACCGCCATCCGCCAGCTTGGTCGGCTTGTCTGCCGGTTTGGTCTGGCGAATACGGTTATCGGTCAGGGGCGTTGCAGAACGTGCCATACAGGCTGAAGCCAGGATTTTTGAACTGCGCAATCATAGGCGACAGATGCCGTCATGCGTACCGTCAAAACATGCTCGCAGCATGGTATAAACAAACCAGATTCATTCGCCATGCAGCCCGTATGCGTCCATGCGGGGAGGCTTGCGTTCCGTTACCCACTACCAGCAAGGCTTGCCGGATTGGGCCACGGTCAACCCAGTCCGGGCTTGCTGGTATCCTTGTCCCTACTTTCCGGACCCGGCATTCCACCCGTGTCGATCCCTGGCACGTGCCGAAATGCCTATAAACGTCACTTCATAAGGTGTCCCGCCATTCCATTGATCAAACGCACTCCGCACCCTGCTTATGAATAATCTGGTACAGCAATTCGGTTTTTCCTTTCTGACCGAGCCCTGGCTCCCTCAGGTCCTGATGGTGATTGCCGCCATCGTTGCGATCAACGTTGCCGCCTATCATCTGCTGCGCAAGATCGAAAAGATTGCGTCGGGAACCACCTCGGTCTGGGACGATGCCCTGATCAAGGCCACCCGCAAACCGCTGACGCTGACCCTGTGGGTGACCGGTGCGAACTTCGCCATCCAGATCGTGCACCGCCATCTCGGCACGCCCGTCATGGATTTTGTCGTGCCCACCCGCGACACGATCATCATCCTCGCGCTGGCCTGGTTCCTGCTGCGGCTGATCAGCCAGGCTTCACGCAACATCCTCGCCCGCAACGAGACAATGGAAGATGCGATCGACCGCACCACTGTCGATGCCCTGTCCAAGCTTGGCCGCTTCACGGTCATCATCGCCGCCGCCCTGGTCGTGCTGCAAACCCTGGGGTTCAGCGTGTCCGGCGTGCTGGCCTTTGGCGGGATCGGCGGCATCGCCGTGGGTTTTGCCGCCAAGGACATGCTGGCCAACTTCTTCGGCGGCCTCACCATCTATCTGGATCGCCCGTTTGCCGTGGGCGAATGGATCCGTTCGCCCGACCACCAGATCGAAGGTACGGTGGAATACATCGGCTGGCGCCACACGCGGGTACGCGCCTTCAACAAGAACCCGATCTACGTCCCCAATGCCCTGTTCACCACCATCGTGGTCGAAAATCCCACGCGCATGACCAACCGGCGCATCAAGGAAACCATCGGCATCCGCTATGCCGATCTCGACAAAATGGGGCTCATCGTCGCCGACGTCAAAGCCATGCTGCAGGCCCATCCCGAAATCGACACCGGCGCCACGCTGATCGTCAATTTCAATGCATTTGCCGCGTCATCGCTGGATTTCTTCATCTACACCTTCACCAAAACGGTGGTCTGGGAGCATTACCACGAGGTCAAGCAGGATGTGCTGCTGAAAGTCGCCGCCATCATCCAGGCCCACGGCGCCGAAATTGCCTTCCCCACGCGCACCCTGCATATCGAATCGGCGGCCGATGAGACAGCTGCCTCGGCCTGATGCACGTTTGCCTCACAACAAACCATTTCAGGCAATTTTGGCGGCATTTTCCGGAAAAATCGCACCTAACCCCCGCTGAATCCACGTGCTGGCGTGGCCTCGGGTTGCCAACCTTGCCAGACCAGGGCGTCCCGGCCATACTGTTCGCATGAATTGGTCTATTTATCGCCCTCTTCTGCCCAGATGGGCGTCCTGCCGGTTTGCCCGATAAGCAATCCGCACCATGCAAACCGGGCGGCTTACGCGCCCACCCTGCACACTTTCGAACATCCATTCACGCCGGCGCATTGCACCGTCGCGCTGGCGGTCAACCTTAAGGAATCGAATCATGGCAAAAGAAGAACTTGTAGAAATGGAAGGCGTCGTCAACGAAGTTCTGCCGCAGACCCGCTTCCGCGTCACCCTCGATAACGGCTTCGAAATCACCGCCTACGCCTCCGGAAAAATGCGCAAGCACCGCATCCGCATCCTGGCCGGCGACAAGGTCACCATCGAAATGTCGCCCTACGACCTGACCAAAGGCCGCATCAATTTCCGCCACAAGGAATCGTATACCTCCGCGCCACGGCCGACAGGCAACCGTTAAGCCAGATTTTCAGTCAGCCCCGGGCGACTCCGCCCCCCTGAAAACCCCTTCCTGAAACGCGATTATTGGCCTGGCCAACGCCGGCTGATGGCCAGGGTCTTGTCGTTGCCCGTCCCGGAATGCTGGATGTTCACGAATAACGTACCGGGATCCGGCCCGAAATAAATGCCGCTGGTCTCCCCGGCCTTGTCTTTCAGCGAGGCAAACAGCGTGACCCCATCGCGGTAACCATCGCCATTGGCATCTTTGGAGCGCGGGTCATAAACCCAGATATCGCTCCACGCATTGTCTTCTGCAATCCACAGCGTGCCATCGGGACCCTGGGCCAGATTGTCCGGATTTCTGAACCCGGTCACACCGGGCGAGAACAGGCCGGGTTGGGCTTCAAACGGCACATTTCGGCCGGGCGCCACCACATAGCGCACGACAGGCGACGCATCCAGGTCGATGGCCAGGATGGCGCCGGGTCCTCGGGTATTGGCGGCATCGTCGACGTCCTCGCAGGTCAGTGCCACATACAGGGTCTGGCCGATACGCTCGATATCCTCGGGCCGGCAATACGGCGTGGCGCCCACTGCCGTGGCGGCTTCACGCGCGCTCACCTGAACCAGTGACCGGTCCAGCGCGACCCAGTCGGCACGCCCGGTCCTGACTTTCCCACGCACTTTCAGGGCATACAACTGACCGCGTGAAAGGTCGCCATAGCGCTGCGGAACAAACCTGTAGATCGACCCGCTGGGCGTTTCGTCAATGACATAGACATTGCCCGCTGCATCGACCTCGATGCCCTCGTGCGCCAGTGCACCCAACTGCGGACGCGCATCCACGCTGGCAGCAACCGTTGGATTGCCAGGCGCCAGCCGGATTTCATACACCAGACCGCTGATGGCCGACGGCACGGCGGGGTCGGGCCGGACCACCGTATGCGCCTCTTCCGTGACGAGCAGGGACTGCCAGGGCGTCCAGACGATGCCGTCCAGCGCCTCCCAATCCGGCCGGCCAACCAGTTCCCGGGTAGTGCCAGTTTGCAGATCGACCACAGACACGGCACCGCCGCTGCCACCGTCGCGGCGGCGTGCATTCCTATCGTTGCCGACGGCTCCGGGACGGACCTCATGGGTACGATACAGATAACGCCCCGCCTGCCTGCCGCTTTCGTTGACGGTATTCATGTCGAGCATGTCGGAACCGGCATACAGGTCCAGGTCGCGTTCGCTCGACACCACGCGCTGCTGGTAACCCTCAGGGATCAGGAAAGGCTGGGGGTCGATATCGGCATCGTGTTCCCGGCCATAGGCTGAACCGGCGATGGGCTGGAAAGCCATCGCGCCCTCCGCCCCGTGAGCAACCAGGGCATACACGCTGCACGCTGCCGCGAGCGCGAGAATCACTATCGGGTGTTTCATCGAATGTAGAAATTTAGATCAAGGTGAATTCAAGCCGACTGGCGTGCCCGCAGCACCTTGACCTGGAACAGCGCGTTGCGCTCATCCTCCTCCAGCGCGGCGCGAATGAAATGCACCGTCGCCTGGTAGCGCGGAATGATGTTGTATTTCAGGGCATTGACTCGCTTCTGCGTCTTGCGGCTGGCGGCCAGCAGACGCCACAGGGCGTTTTCCGCTTCACCGAGGCGCGCCAGGGTGACCGTCAGGTCGCGCAGCCGCAGGCGCGCTTCGTCGAAGCTGACATCGGTCCACATCAGCCCCACCGGCTGCAAAGGCAACGGCTCGGCCGACACGCTGGGGTATTCCACGCCGACACTGGAGCGCACCGTCACCTTGATCGCCACGGCGGGCTTGAGGCCCACCGACGCCTGGCGCAGCATCTGCTCGCCCATGCGCATCTGGACGATGCCGAGCCAGTGGTAGGCCTCGGTCAGTTCCAGCGCGGTCTGGGCGCGCAATTCACGGTATTGCGCCAGGCGCTCATACACCAGACGGGTGAGCAGGTCGCGCTTCTTCTCCAGCATCTGCCTGCCCTGTTCCAGAAACCGCGCCTGCCGCCCGACCTGCAGCAGCGCGCTTTTGGTGGGCGGCACCGTCAGGTGTTTTTTCATTTGCCGCCCTTTCGAGCGGCAGTTGCAAGTTTCAAGATGCAAGTTACAAGAAGGGAGCAACCTCCTGTCTTTTCTTGCAACTTGTAACTTGTGACTTGCATCTGTTTCATGCCCTTCCCTTGTGGTATTTCGCCAGTTCGTCCTCGGACACCCGGATCAGCACGTCGGGCGGCAGCATGGAGAGCAGGTCCCAGGCGAGGTTCAAAGTTTCGTGCACGCTGCGGTCTTCGTCCTCGCCCTGGCCGATGAACTGGCGCTCGAAGGCTTCGGCAAACTGCAGATAGCGGCGGTCGGCGTCGGACAGGTCCTCGGCACCGATGATGGCGGCCAGGCCGCGCACTTCCAGTGCCTTGGCGTAGCTGGCGAACAGCTGGCTGGCGACGTGCGGATGATCCTCGCGGGTAAATCCCTTGCCGATGCCGTCCTTCATCAGGCGCGACAGCGACGGCAGCACGGTCACCGGCGGGTAGATGCCCTGATTGGCCAGCTCGCGACCGAGCACGATCTGGCCCTCGGTGATGTAGCCGGTGAGGTCGGGAATCGGATGGGTGATGTCGTCGGATGGCATCGACAGCACCGGAATCAGGGTGATCGAGCCGCGGCGGTTCTGGATGCGCCCGGCCCGCTCGTAGAGTTCGGCCAGGTCGGAATAGAGATAGCCGGGGTAGCCCTTGCGCGCCGGCACGTCGCCGCGCAGCACCGCCACTTCACGCAGCGCCTCGGCGTAAGCAGTCATGTCGGTCATCACCACCAGCACATGCTGGTCGAGGTCAAAGGCCAGATACTCGGCGGCGGTGAGTGCCGCGCGTGGCGTCAGCAGGCGTTCGATCACCGGCTCGTCGGCGAGGTTGAGGAACATCACCACCTTGTTCAGCACGCCGCTTTCCTCGAAGCTTTCCTGGAAAAAACGCGCATCGGCATGCGAGGCGCCGAAGGCGGCAAACACCACCACAAAATCCGAGGCATCTTCACCCAGCAGCCTGGCCTGGCGCACGATTTGCGCCGCCACCCGGTTGTGCGGCAGGCCGCCGCCGGAAAAGATCGGCAGCTTCTGCCCGCGCGTCAGCGAATTCATGCCATCGATGGCGGAGATGCCGGTCTGGATGAATTCGCGCGGATAGGCGCGCGCCGCCGGATTGAGCGGCTCGCCGTTGACATCGCGACGGTCGGCCGAAATGATCGGCGGACGGCCATCGCGCGGCAATCCGCTGCCGTTGAATACGCGGCCGAGCATGTCGCGCGACAGCGGCAGCTTGAACGGTTCGTCGAGAAAACGTACCCAGGTGCGTTCCAGGTCGAGTTCATCGGTGCCCTCGAATACTTCCACCAGCACGGCATCGTCGGCCGTGCGGATGACCTGGCCGGAGCGGACACGGCCGGTGTGGTCGCGCAATTGCACACGCGAACCCGCCGCCACGCCGGGTACCCCGCCCATGACGACGAGACCGCCCTGGGCGGAGGTGGCGGTGCGGAATTCGAGGTTTTTCAAGCCTAGGCCCCTCTCCCTTGAGGGGAGAGGGGTTGGGGTGAGGGTGATGCATCAGCGAAGACACCAGCTACTCGGCTGACATCCTCCAGTACACCCTCGAGATTTTTCATTACCTCATTATTCCAGTACCGCAACACAATATAGTCCTCCGCTCTCAACCAGGCATCGCGCACCTCATCATGCCTAGCGCGATCCTGATGTTGCCCGCCATCCAGTTCTACAACGAGCTTTTTCTCTGGGCAGAAAAAATCTACAACATATATTCCGATGGACTGCTGGCGGCGAAATTTCAATCCATACAGACGATGTGCACGCAGACGCGACCACAAAAGATTTTCTGCGTCAGTTTGCTGTGAGCGAAGCTGGCGGGCAAACTCGAGCTGTTTCATGTTTGCGAACCTAGCGCTTGCGCGCCCACCCTCTCCCCCTGCCCCTCTCCCCTCAAGGGAGAGGGGGGTTGAATATACTCCTGCAACAGCGGCTCGAACGCATCCGGGATGGCCGCAACCCGGGCCTTCAGGCCGGCGATGTCTGCCGAGCTGTGCTGGTTTTTCCAGCGCCGCGCCTGCGCCAGCAGCGGCATCTCGATCAGGCGCCGCGCCGGCGCCCCAAGCTTCACCAGCTTCATGCCCTGATGATTGATTTCCAGCAGGGCTGCCAGCAGGGTGAACTGCTTTTCCGGTGTGGAAAAGCTGTCGGCGTCATCGATCGCCGATTGTTGCAGCAGGCCTTGCTTGATCAGATCGGCCGATTCCAGGGTCCAGCGCTGTTCGGAAGACAGGGCCTCGACCCCCACCAGGTTGACGATGCGCTGCAATTCCTCGGACGCGGCGAGCAGGTCGAGCGCTTCGGCACGCGCGGATTCCCATTCAGGATCAACGTGTTCCGCCCACCACTTCGCGGCGGAGCTCACATTGCCGGAGAAGCTTTCCAGCCAGTCTACTGCCGGGTAATGGCGGGCATCGGCCAGCTCTTTCGACAAGGCCCAGAAGGTCTGGATGATTTCCTTGGTGTGGCTGGTCACCGGTTCGGAGAAGTCGCCGCCTGGAGGCGATACCGAACCGATCAGGGTGACCGAACCATGGTCACCGGCAAGGGTTTCCACCCGGCCGGCGCGCTCGTAAAAAGCAGCCAGGCGCGAGCCGAGATAGGCCGGATAGCCTTCTTCCACCGGCATGTGCCCGAGGCGGCCGGAGACTTCGCGCAGCGCTTCGGCCCAGCGGCTGGTGGAATCGGCCACCATCACCACGTCATAACCCTGGTCGCGGAAATATTCGGCCAGCGTGATGCCGACGTAGATCGAGGCTTCGCGCGCCACCACCGGCATGTTCGACGTGTTGGCCACCATCAGGGTACGCTCCATCAACGGACGGCCGGTATGCGGGTCCTTCAGCCTGGGCATGAACTCCAGCACGTCGGTGAGCTCGTTGCCGCGTTCGCCGCAGCCGACGTAAATGACGATTTCGGCATTGCACCAGCGGGCAATCTGCTGCTGCAGCATGGTCTTGCCGGCGCCGAACGGGCCGGGAATCGCAGCCTTGCCGCCTTTCAGCAGCGGGTAGAACGTATCGAGGATGCGTTGCCCGGTGATCAGCGGAACCACGGCGTGGTCGCGTTGCGTGTAGGGGCGCGGCATGCGCACCGGCCAGCGCTGGAACAGATGCAGTTTCTCGATGCGGCCATCGGCCAGCCTGACCCGGCCAATCACCTCCTCCACCGTGTGATCGCCCTCCGGTGCCAGCTCCAGCAATTCACCGTGGATCAGCGGCGGGGTCAGGATGCGGTGCTGGATCGATTCGGTTTCCTGCACCGTGCCCAGCACATCGCCGCCGGCGAGCATCGATCCCGCACGCCGCTCCGGGTTCGGCACGAAGTGCCAGCGCGTGTCGCGCGGCAGCGCAGGCACCGACACCCCGCGTGCGATGCGGTCGCCACTCTGCTCACGCACCGCCTGCAGCGGACGCTGCACCCCGTCGAAAATGGCGCCGAGCAGGCCAGGGCCGAGTTCCACCGACAGCGGCCAGCCCAGCCCTTCTGCTTCTTCGCCGGGACACAGCCCGGCGCTGTCTTCGTACAGTTGCGCCAGCGCGGTATCGCCATCACGACCGATCACCTCGCCAATCAGGCCAATGCGCCCGACCCGCACCTGCTCGCCGATCACGGTTTGCGGCAGTTCGAGTTTGACCAGGGGGCCGTTGATTTCGAGGATTTTTCCCATTAATTGCCGTTTCCAGGGTTAACCGTGAGCCAGGGTGACGAGGTCGGGCGCGCCGGCGAACAGGTGTTCCATCGCCACACGCGCCAGTTCATCGGCCAGACGCGCCTGCCGGGCCTCGAAGGTTTGATCCAGTTGCACGCGGTTGTCGCCGAGGCGCACGCGCAAGCCGCCTTCGCTTGGATGGCCGTGAGTGGTGAGCGCGACCGTGCGACCGGGCACGGCACGCGCGCTCATCGCCGCCCACACCGGAGCCAGTCGCTTCTCGTCCTCGGGCCGCACTTCGGCCACCAGGTCGCCCGCTGGCAAGGCTTCTGCCGCTGCCGCCAGCCAGGCTTCGAGCACGGCCAGATAGCGCACGTCATCGCGTACCAGTTTCTGAAACGCTGTTTTCATTTCGGACAACGCGGCCTCAGTGAGCGCCCAGCGCAGGCGGTCGAGCTCGGCGGCCAATCGGGTTTCAGCCGCCTGGATTTGACGCCGCATCCGGCGCTCGGCCTCGACTTTGGCCAGCAGGATTTCCCGTTCTCCGGCCAGTTTCAGTTTCTGCGTCGACGCGGACTGGATGCGTTCACATGCCGCTTCTGCATTTTGACGATGCTCGCGTACCAAGGTCTCGGCCTGCTGGGCGAGCGCCTGTTCGAGCTGCACAACCTGAGTATCTGATTCCATTTGTTATAAACAAATCAATATGATGATTTATTATCTTAAATAACGGCTTTAACAAAAATCCAGGAAATCACTTTAATGCTTCCGGCCCCAATACGGCGCGCACCACCTCATCCACGGCAGGGGCGTAATCCTGCGGCGTGGGCAGCGGCGGCAGTTCGGTAATGACGATGCGGCCGCTTTCGTTGCGCAGGCGATTGAGCCAGGGTCCACCCGCATGCGCCAGATGGGTTTCGAGCAGCACCAGCGCTTCGTCGCCATCCTTGACCAGTTGGGCCAGCACCGCCTCGACCGTATCCGGGTCCGCGTCGGGATGCGCTTCGGCCCCGATCAGGCGGAAGCCCTGCACCAGTCCGGCACTGCCCAGCACCACCAGGCGCGCACTGCCGATCGGGCTGGCTGCCCCATTCATGCCGGGCTGGTTCAAAGCTTGCCGAGCATCAGGATGGACATGACCAGACCGTAAATCGCGATCCCTTCGGCCAGGCCCATGTAGATCAGCGTACGGCCGAACATTTCGGGTTTCTCGGCGATCACGGCCAGCGCAGCGGAACCGATGGGACCCAGCGCGATGGCGGCGCCTATGGCCGCAAGGCCCGTGGGCAGTCCGATCCCCAACAGGGCCAGGCCCTTGCCAAGCGTGATCCCGGCGACACCACCCGCCACCGGTTCGGCCGCCATGACTTCCTGCACGCCAAGCAACATGACTCCGGCCATTCCCAGACCAAACAGCGCCAGATTGGCCAGCATGCCGCCCTTGAGCCAGCGACTCGGGCATGGCACCGGCTTCAGCGTCAGCCAGATACCCGCGCCCAGGGTTGCCATTACCGGCAAGGCCATCAATACGATCAAACCTGTCATGTTGTCTCCCATAAAAATCAGACTCCAGCCCTGGCCTTCTCCGGCAACAGCCGCAGCGGCACGAATTCCCTGCCATCCCCGCTATAAAAACGCGAGAAGCCCTCGTAATACATCAGACGCAACGCCTGGATGGCGACGATCGCGCCCTCCAGCACGATGATAATGATATTGCCCAGTATCAGGGTGAACCCATGGCCCGCCGCATCCAGGCCGTTTGCCAGGGTGAATACCGCCAGTGCCAGCGCCACGTGGTTGAGACTGAACGCGGCCACGCGCATGAAGGACAGCGTATTGGAAAACAGGCTGGTCGCGGTTTCCAGGGTCTCGATCAGCGCAACCAGCAAGCGTTCGCCCAGGCCGGCCCGTGCAGAGTGGAACTTGAACGCCGCCACCATGGCGATCCCCGTCCCCGCCAGCATCCAGGCGGGACGAATTACATCCATTCCTCCGCCCAGACTCGCCAGCAGACCGATGGCGCCGAGATAGAACAGCAGTCCGGCCAGGCCGGTGGAATCGAACAAGGCTTCGCCGAACCGCCCGGCCACCCATTTGTTGCGTGCGTTGATCAACAGCGTGAATCCGATGAATCCTGCGCCGAACCCGACCGCCACCATCAGCATCCGCAGCGGGTCGTGCAGTGGCGACAGCCAGAGCGGTTGCAGGATGTCCTCGTATCCAAAAATGCTGCCGTACAGCAGGCCGAAGCCCATCGACACGGTACCGGCCGCCATGCCGACCCAGGCCATGCGCCCCAGCCGTCGATACAGGCCGGCCGCCAGCAGCAGAATGATTGCGCCATGGCCGACATCGCCGAACATCGCGCCAAACAGCAGCAGATAGGTGAAGGCGAACAGCAGCGCCGGGTCGAATTCGCCATAGCGCGGCACGCCATAGCTTTTCACCAGCGGCACGAAGGGCGCAAGCCAGACGGGGTAGCGCACCAGCGAGGGCACTTCGGTGGCATCGCTGGCTGCAGGCTCGCGCGTGTCCAGCCAGTAACGCCCATGAAACCGCGCTTCCAGCGTTTCACGCAGGCTGTCCATCTGACGCCTGGGCACCCAGCCCGACAAGGCGGCCAGCCCGCCCTTGCCACGCACGCCGGCCAACGCGGCCTCGGCCAGCGGACGGGCCAATGCCAGGCGCAGACGCGCTTCGTGCAGGCGCGGCCCAAAGCGCTGCCGCAGTTCATCCATGAGCCGGCATTCCGCACCGGATTTCCCGTTCAGTTGCGCACGTTCGGCTTGCAGCCAGGCGCGTGCCGCTTCAGGCCGGGTGCGCAACTCGTCCGGTATCGGCAATTCGCGCCAGCCAGCCTGGACCAGCAAACCGCGGGCTTCAGCCTGACGCGCCCGCGGGCCGGCAATCACCGTGAAAACCTGATCGCCTGCCTGATCGAAACGCGAGACCAGATGACCGGTCATCGACAAGGCTTCGGTCAGCCGTCTGATTCCGGATGCAGGCAGGCTGCCGACGTTGACCGCCAGCAGGCTGTCCGTGCGAAACAGGTGCGCCGGATTCACATTCAGATGCTCGAGCTTGGCGAGGGTGTCTTCCAGCGCATCGAGATGGCCGCGTGCCTCCGCGGTCTGCGTACTGCTTTCATGGCATGACAGGCAGGCGGTCCAGACTTCCTTCAGCCAGTGGTTCAATTCCTGCAAATCAGCCAGCGTGGGGGCCTCGGCATCGGCAGGCACATGCAGGGGCCCGGTACTGCCGCACTGCTGCAGCAGTTTGGACAGGCGCGACTCGGCTTGCAGCCAGGCTTCACGATAGAGGGCGGCAGGCGATTCGGTGAAGGCATCCGTCGTGCAAGGCGCCGGGTTGAATACGCCAAAACGGGCCAGCGCCAGCGCGGCATCCTGGGCTTCAGACGCCAGCATCATCAGTTGGATCTTCAGCAGCGGTTCGGCACGCAGCATCAGTTCACCCCGGCCGGATTGCGACGCATCGCCGTCCGGATATCGGCGGCGGCAAGACCGAGATGACGGCCGCGCAGGATCGCCCGGACAGCCCGCAGGTCACGCTCACGCAAGATCAGGTAGGCAAAGGCGCGGGCAATATCGGGGGCGCCGCTACGCAACACCTGCAATGCCTGTTCGGCGGCGACATGCTCCATGCGCGCGAACACGCCGGGAATGCCGGTCAGACCGGACAGATGTTCGTTCCAGGGCGACGGCAGCGCTGCCAGCACCGCTTCCAGGCTTTCGAGCGCAGCCAGTTCCTGCAGCCGTGAACCGGACAAGCCGTAGTGCGACCCCACCAGCAGGTAATACACCTGTGCCGGCGGCAATTTGTAGTTGAAACGGTAGCGCAGCAGCCAGACCAGATTGATCCGGTCGATGTGATTCGCCATCAGCTGTCGGAATGACGCACCGGCCGTTTTCTCCAGAAGCCGGGCGCGCTGCACGAGACCGTCGTAATACGCGCGATCCAGTGCCGCATCCAGGTTGAACGGATCATGCGTCTGTTCAAAGGCATGCCGGGCGTGACGCACGATACCGGCATAGGGACCGGCTTCCAGCCGGCGCAGCAATTCACCGACATCCTCGGCATGGGCCAGATCCTGATTGTCCAGCCGGCCAAACGCGCCCATCGGCGTCAGCCGGGCCAGCACGACAGCGGGCCGCTCGTCGCCCATCTTGCTGCGGAGCAGCGTCTTGACATTGGACATTTCGAAACGGGCGGTCCAGAACGTCAGGAACGCGCGCGCTTCACTCGACAGCGGGCGAATCAGCACCCGGGTCTCATCCAGAATTTGCGTGATGATGCGTTGTTCCAGCGAGCGCGCCTCATGCCTCTGGCCGGCCAGGTGATCCCCGTTCAGCGCCAGTTGGCCCAGGCCGCGCTGAGCCAGCGTCACGGCCAGCGCCTCGTCCGTCGCACCGACCAGATTGTCGAGCGCGGCATCCGGCCAGAGGCGGCTGGCGTACAAACTGACACGGGTATTGAGATAGGCGGACATGATGATTTATCGGGCAGCCAGGGCCTGTCCTGTGTTTCCCGTCACGGGGGAGGTCACACGGCAGGGTCCAGCAACAGGGCCAAGGCCGCCTCCACGGCCTCGGATTCATGCCGGGACGCCAGTTCACGCAGGGTGCGTTGTCGTTCGCCGGCCTTGTGCGACAGTTCGGCCACCGCCTGTTCGGCACGCGCCTGCGCCTCGTTCATGAACGGCGCCCGCAACCCGGAACGGTCTGCCTCGAAACGCGCTTCGGCGTTGCGTGCAGTGGCCAGCGCATCGTCTATCATGCGCTGGCGCTCGTGCCGGGCGCTGTCTATCACTGCCTGGGCGCGCGCCTCTGCTTCCAGCAGGCGATGCAAGGGATCGGTCATTTACGCTCCGGATTCGGTTCAAACGGGTTCATGCTGGCACCACCGTTAACTGCCCAATATCAGCGCCAGCCCTGTCGCGGCAATGCCGAGTCCGGCCACCCGCATTGCATGGCGACCAACCAGGCTGGTGGCGATGCCCACCCCATGCAGCGCAGCCGTGGCCAGCATGAAGCCCATGACATACAGCACGGATGACCCGGCCTGCGGCATTTCCAGTCCGTGAGCGGTGCCGTGAAACAGCGCGAAAACACTGACCAGCGCCATGCCAGCGAACATCGAAGCATGTCGCTGGGCGGCGATCAGCAGCCCCAGCACCAGCACTGACAGGGCAATGCCGGATTCGACCTGCGGCACGATCCAGCCCGAACCTGCCAGCACCGCCCCAATGCCCATCGCCCCGACAAAGGCGGCAGGCACGGCCCAGCGTGCCCGCCCACCCTGCTGCGCGGCCCAGAGGCCGACCGCCACCATGGCAAGCATATGATCCAGCCCCATGAAGGGGTGCGTCAGGCCGCCGGTCAAACCGGTCGCAGTGTGATCGCCCGTGTGCGCAGAGGCGGTTCCGGCCAACAGGGACAGCGCTGCAAACAAGCAAAAATTCATCCGTTTCATTCCATGTTCTCCAGATTTGATTGTCATCGGCCCTATTTGATCTTGACCTGCACCAGTTCCTCGCCATCCGGGTCGGTGACATGCACGGCACAGGCAATGCACGGGTCGAAGGAGTGGATGGTGCGCAGGATCTCGATCGGCTGTTTCGGATCGTGCATCACGTGGTTGTCCTGCAGTGCGGCTTCATAGGCACCCGGTTGGCCCTGGGTATCGCGCGGACCGGCGTTCCAGGTACTGGGCACCACCGCCTGGTAGTTGCTGATCCTGGCATCGTCGATGACGATCCAGTGACTCAAGCCGCCGCGCGGGGCTTCCATCAGGCCCACGCCCTGCATGTGCCTGGGCCAGGTGGACGGATCCCAGTACTGATCGTTGAATGTCCGGAGCTCGCCGGCCTTGATGTTGGCGATAAGCTGGTCATACCAGCCCTGCATGGCGTCGGCCAGGATCTTCGATTCCAGCGTGCGCGCGGCGGTGCGGCCGAGGGTCGAGAACAGCGCGTCGACCGGCACATTCAGCGTCTTCAGCGTGTAATTCACCAGCTCCTTCGCCTGGGCGTTGCCGCTGGCATAGAGCATCAGCACGCGAGCGAGCGGCCCCACTTCCATCGACTTGCCCTGCCAGCGCGGCGATTTCAGCCAGGAGTATTTCTTGTCCACGTCCAGATGCTCGTAGGGCGGCTTCGGCCCGGTGTAATTGAGTTCGGTCTCGCCCTTGAACGGGTGCAGGCCCTGCCCGTCCCCCTGGCTGTATTTGTACCAGGAGTGGCTGACGAATTCCTGGATCTCGGTATCCGCATCCAGGTCGATGGGGTGAATTTTGCTCAGGTCGCGATTGAGGATGACGCCGCGCGGGATGAGATAGGAATCGGGCTCCCAGAAGCCTTTCGACGGCAGGTCGCCAAACGACAGGAAGTTGCCCAGACCCTCGCCGCGCGCGCCCCAGTCCTTGTAGAACCCGGCAATCGCGAGAGTGTCGGGCACATAGACCTGATCGACAAAATCGCGCATCTGCTTGATCACGTTCTGGATCGTCTGCAGTCCAGCCATGTTGAGCGCGGTGGCGGACTGGCCGCCGCGATAGTGCGGGCCCTTGCCGTGGCCGCCACCGGACTGGATGGAAATGGCCGAAGGTACGCCGCCCACTACAAAGTTGGGATGCGGGTTCTTGCCGCCGAAGATGGCATGCAGCTTGACCACTTCGCGTTGCCAGGCGAGCGCATCGAGGTAGTGCGCCACCGCCATCAGATTGGCTTCCGGCGGCAGCTTGTAGGCCGGGGGGCCCCAGTAGGCATTGGAAAAAATCCCCAGCTGGCCCTGCTCGACGAAGGTCTTCACCTTCTTCTGCACATCGGCGAAATAGCCCGGCGAAGACCGGGGATAGCTGGAAAGCGACTGCGCCAGCGCCGAGGTGGCTTTTGGATCGGCCTTCAGTGCCGACACCACATCAACCCAGTCAAGTGCATGCAAGTGATAGAAGTGCATGACGTGGTCATGCACGAACTGCGCCGCGATCATCAGGTTGCGGATCAGCTCCGCGTTCTGCGGAATGCTGTAAGTGGGGATGGCGCGATGCAGCGCATCTTCCACCGAACGCACCGAGGCAATCCCGTGCACCAGCGTGCAGACGCCGCAGATACGCTGGGCAAACGCCCAGGCATCGCGCGGATCCCGGCCGCGCAGGATGATCTCGATGCCGCGCACCATGGTGCCGGCGGAATAGGCGCGGGTGATCTTGCCGCTGGCGTCGGTTTCGGCCTCGATGCGCAGATGGCCCTCGATACGGGTGATGGGGTCAACGACGACGCGTTGTGCTGTGGTCATGAATGGAACTCCTTACGACTTGGTTGCCGCATGCGGCGCTTGATCCGGGATATGTTCGGCGATCATTTCGGTCAGCCCGATCACCGGAAGATCCATCTGGTAATGCTCCAGGCTTTCTTCCAGCACGATGCGGCAGTTGGCGCAGGCCGTCACGACCCGATCGGGCTTGACCGCATCAAACTGGGATTTCTTTTTCCTGAACGCTTGCAGCCGCAGTTCCTCGCCCTCTTCGATCGCCGAGGCGCCGCCGCCGCCGCTGCAACACCAGTTCATGTAGCCCGCATCCGGCATCTCGACGAAGTTTTTCGCCACCATGTTCAACAGCGTGCGCGGTTGCTGGATCACGCCGCCGCGGCGCACCAGCTGGCACGGATCATGGAACGTCAGCCTGTCGGTCTCGAAACCTTTGGTCTTGAGCAGGCCCTGCTGCTGGAACTCGCCCAGCACCTCGATGATGTGTTTGACCTCAAACGTGAACGGCCGGCCGATCAGGTTGGCGCCTTCCCAGCGCAGCGCCGTGTAGGCATGGCCGCATTCAGGGCTGATCACGGTCTTGACCTTGAGCTTTTCCGCGCCTTCGACGATGCGCGAGACGATCACCCGCGCCAGGTCGGAGTTGCCGATCTGGATGCCGGCGTTGGTGGCTTCGAATGCGGTCGAACACAGCGTCCAGCTCTTGCCGGCCTGATGCATGATCTTGGCGACCGCAGCCAGATACTCCGGAAAGTTCATGATTTCCATCGACGACAGCATCACCATGTACTCGGCGCCTTCGGCGTCGAGCGGGATGGGGATGCCGTAATCCTCTTCCACGTGCTTCATCTGCGCCTGCACGGCGGGCAGCTTGACATTCATCGGGCTGCCGACCGTGATGGTGCGATTGACCGCGCCCTTGATGCCTTCCGGCGCGTGGCCGGATGCCGACATGCCCTCGCGGAACTTGCGCACCATGTAGACGATGTCGTTGCCAACCGGGCACACGGCGGAACAGCGGCCGCACAGGGTACAGCTGTTGTAGACCAGCTCCTGCCACTCGCCGAGTTCGTCATCGGTCACGGCCCTGGACAGGCCAACCATCTTCTTCAGCCGTCCCAGCAGGGTGTATTCCTGCTCGTAGACACGGCGCAACGGTTCCAGCTTGTGGATCGGCGTGTATTGGGGGTCGCCGGTTTCCGTATAGAACAGGCAGGCTTCGGCACAGATGCCACAATGCACGCAACTGTTGAAGTAACTGGCGATAGGCGCGTCGATGACTTCCTTGAGGACGCGGATGCCTTTTTCCAGAGTCGCACTCATACGGGTACTCCTTTGTGCCCATTGACCCGGCCGTTGTACCAGCGCGAACCAAATAGCGTGAAGGCGTGGAACAACTTGGTGAAGGGCAATACCACCAGCAGAATTTCCACCGAAAGAATATGCAGTGCCAGCATCATGGTGTAAGGCAGCAGCAGGTGCTGTACGGCCAGCCAACCGGTCAATACCGGCAGGAAGGTCACGGCCCAGGTGAACCAGTCTTCGAAAGTGCTGAGAAAACGCTTGACCGGATTCTTGATGCGATCGACCAGCACCACCACCATTGCCGCCATCGTCACCACGGCGACCAGATCAACGAACTGCGAGGGCAGACCTGGCCAGGACAGGCCGGTAAGATTCGTGATCAGCAAAATATGCGGCACAAACAGGAACACGATGACGGCCAGTCCGATATGGAAAATGCCGCCGCCAATGTAGCTCACCGGCGAACGCTTGAGCATGCCGGGCGGCGGGATCGAGCGCCGGAATATCGTATGCCAGCCGGATGCGCCTGATGCATGGCGCGGTGCGGACAGGTCTGGCTTGCGGCCCAGCGAGTAGATCTCGAACAGCCGCCACAGCACGCCCAGCAGGAAAATGCCCACTGCGATATCGAGGCCGCCCCCCCGAACCCAGGTCAGAAACTGCAGATCATTCATGATCATTTCTCCAGATCGGCCAGGCCGGTCGTTTCATGGGCCGACCTGGCGGCACCCTTTTTTGCGCGGTTGGCCACGCTGATCGCGACGCCCGCAGCCGCCCCCGCCACCGAGGCTGCGCTCGCAATCTTCAGTGGATCAGCCGGCATCGACAGTGCCTTGTAAAAGCCGCCCGCATCCCAGAAATCCGGTTCGGAGCAGCCAAGGCAGCCGTGCCCGGACTCCACCGGCCAGGAGGTGCCGCCATTCCATTTCTCGGTGGCGCACGCGTTATAGGTCACCGGTCCCTTGCAGCCCAGCTCGAACAGGCACCAGCCCCGCCGCGCGCCTTCATCATCGAAAGTCTTGGCAAACTTGCCCTGGTCATAGAACGGGCGGCGGTAGCAGCGGTCGTGAATCGTTTCGCCGTAGAAGGCCTTGGGCCGCTTCTTGTCGTCGAGTTCCGGCAGCGTGCCGAAAGTGAGGTAATGCGCCAGCACGCCGGTGATCACCGCCGGGATGGGCGGGCAGCCCGGGATATTGACAATGGGTTTGTTCTTGATGATGTCGGACACCGACACCGCACCGGTCGGATTCGGATTGGCTTTTGGGATGCCGCCAAAGGACGCGCAGGACCCCATGGCGATGATCGCCGCCGCCCCTTCGGCGGCTTCTTTCAGGATCTCAAGATTGGAGCGGCCGCCGATGCAGGAATAGGCGCCATCCAGCCCCAGCGGAATTGAACCATCCACGATGAGCAGATACTTGCCCATGTTGTCCTTCATCGCGTTGTGCAGCGCTTCCTCGGCCTGGAAGCCCGCCGCAGCCATCAGGGTCTCCTGATAGTCGAGCGAAATCATGTCGAAAATCATGCCTTCAAGCGTGGGGGAATGCGAACGCGTAATCGATTCGGTGCAGCCGGTGCATTCCTGGAACGGCAGCCAGATGACCGAGGGGCGCCTGACTGCAGCGATTGCCTCGGCCATGGCAAGGCCGGCTGAAGGCGGCAGGGCCATCATCGAGGCCAGTGTGGCGCAGTACTTGAGAAAGGTGCGGCGGGTAATGCCCTGCCGCGCAAGTGTGTCGATCAACGGACCCTGCATGATGCTTGCCTCCTGATGTAAAACACCGCAGCTTCAAAACACCCCTACGCTCGCTTCACCTTAGAGATCGGATATCAATAACTCAAGCGATTCCTGACCGATTTTCACATCCTGAGGATGCGCCTTGACCAATTCGGGCACCCATGCCACCTCGATGAACTGTGTTGTAACCGCACCTTGTGTGTTGCGATGCACCACCCACCAGACGCCGGAGCAGGCTGTTTCATTGAGGGTGGATTCGCCATTGGCCTGCAGGGTGACGGCAATTTCACCTTCACCCAGCTTGTCTTGCAGCCACTCCAGATCGGCCGGAGTCAACGGCAATGCAGACAGATCAATGGTGCCGGTCGCGCCGGTCTCGAGCAGATGCCGCAACAGTTCGGAAATTTCACGCAATAGCGGAAGCGCGTTTCCGCTCAGGCCCGGTTCGGCCGGTGGAGTGTTGATGACGTGTACGGGAATCGCATCAAGCGACATGCCGCCACTCCTGGATCAGTTCACCGATGGCGGCACACACGGGTGGAATGGCTGCAGCGACGGCGGGGGTGGGCACTTCGCCCCAGTCGACGACATCAGGCTGAATCGCAAGCATCGCCCGCTGGTCGGGCCAGTGCCCTGCCAGAATCGCAATCGCGCGCAGATCGGTCAACCCGACTTCATGCACGGTGGATTTTCGATTGCCCATCAGGAAAGCATCCATCTCGTCCCCCTTCAGCAACGCCCAATCGCCTGGACGGGACTGGATATTGGCCGCATCGACGACGATCAGCGCGTCGGCGTCCTCGATCGGCCCCGCCAGCGTGAAGGACAGCGTGCCGCCATCGAGCAGGGTCACGTCGGATGCATGCCCCCACTCGGCATCGAGTGCCTGCAGTACGTGTATCCCCACACCTTCATCGGTAAGCAACGTGTTGCCGATACCCAGCACAAGACATTTCATGGATTCAATCTATCAGCACAACCCGCGAATAACAAGACAGGCAACGACTCGACCAGTTTGCATCTCAATTAAAGGATGCTACTGTCCATTTACTATTGGCATTGATCTCAAGCCCGTTACGGATAGCCGCTCATGTGCCTCGCCATTCCCATGCAGATCGAATCAATCGAAGGCTTCACTGCCCGTTGCCAGGCCAAGGGCGTGTGGCGCGATGTCAGCCTGTTCATGATGCAGGACGAGCCGCCCACTGTCGGCGATTTCGTCATGGTGCATGTCGGCTACGCCATCCAGAAGATCGCCGAATCCGATGCCCGCACCACCTGGGAACTGCTGGACCAGATTCTGGAGGAAAGCGGTGCATGAACTGGCCGTCGCCCAGGCGCTGGTTGAACAGGTGGATGCC
>JANJUT010000107.1 GCA_024710445.1 Thiobacillus sp. | reverse complement strand
GCCGGACAGCATCCGCAGCGAGGTTGCGCAGATCATCCAGGGCTTCGGCAATCACCCCGGCCATGTCTTCAACCTCGGTCATGGCATTTCGCAGTTCACCGACCCGGACAACGTCAGCGTGCTGGTCGAGGCAGTGCAAAGTCAGAGTCGGGCCATCCGCGCTGCCGCCTGATTGTCGGCCAGCCCTTTAACCTTCCGTCGCACACCCTATTCAGTTTTCAGGACATTCCATGAAGCGCATTTTGATCAGCCTGTTTGCCCTTTTCATCAGTGTCGGTTTCGTTGCACATGACGCCGAAGCCCGGCGCCTGGGGGGCAGCAAGTCCTTCGGCATGCAGCGCAGTGCGCCCACCAAGCAAAATGCCGCGCCCACGCCCCAGCAGGCAGGCGCGACACCGACGACCGCACCGAAAAGAAGCGGCTGGATGGGCCCGATTGCCGGCCTCGCCGCAGGCCTGGGCCTGGCTGCGCTGTTTTCGCACCTGGGGATGGGCGAAGAGATGGCCAATTTCCTGATGCTGGCCTTGCTGGCCATGGCCGCACTCATGCTGTTCCGCGCCTTCACTCGCCGCAACGCCCCCGCCGCGCCGGCCATGCAATACGCCGGCCTGTCGGCTGACCGCGCCAACCCCGCCGCGGCGTTCGATGCGACACCGTCTGCAATGGGTGGCCACGCCACTGCGAACGCCTTCCCGCCCGGGTTTGATGCCGACGCCTTCGCCCGCGAAGCCAAGCTCAACTACATCCGCCTGCAGGCGGCTTTCGACGCGGGCAACCTGGATGACCTGCGCGCGTTCACCTCGCCCGAAGTCTTTGCCGAAGTCAGCATGCAGCTGGCCGAGCGCGGCGACGCGGCCCAGACGACCGACGTCATGGCCCTGAACGCCGACGTGCTGGAAGCTGTCGATGAAGGCAATCGCCACATCGTCAGCGTACGGTTTACCGGGTTGATTCGCGAAGACGCCGATCAGGCCGCCCAGCCACTCGACGAAATCTGGCACTTGACCAAGCCGATCAACGGCCAGGGTGGCTGGGTCGTCGCCGGAATCCAGCAACAATAAGCTTATAAAACATGCGGTTGCGCGCCATCAGGGGCGCGTTCTGGCGTATTTCCTGGAATAGTAGCGTTAACTTATGCACAGTTTTAACGCAAGGGAACTTTTTTTGTGTCAAGATATTGACAGCAAGGCACTATTTATAATCCATTGAATATTATAGGTTTGTTGACTTGCGCGCTTTTTAAGCGCACAAGCCCCCCCCACGAAAGTGCGGGCATTCGAAGGCTGTCAACACAAATCACTCACATATTTATCCACAATCGCCGTGGACAACACCGAATAAGCCTTGTGCAACAGTTGCTTAGCCAACTTTCCCCAACTTTCAGCCAAGACATACCGCTAACTTATGCCGTCCATCCTCCAGGTCGCGCTCGATACGCCGCTCTACCGGTTATTCGACTATCGCCTGCCGGATGAACTGGGCGAGGTCGCGCCAGGCAGACTGGTCGAGGTGCCCTTTGGGCGCACCCGGCAGACAGGCGTCGCGTTGGGCCCGGCCGCCGGCAGTAGCATCGACTCCGCCAGGCTGCGGGACGTAATCCGCGTGCTGGATGATCGCCCGGCCCTGCCCGCCGATCTGCTGCGGCTGGCCCGGTTTTGCGCAGACTATTATCACTATCCGCTGGGTGCGATTTTGCTGGCGACATTGCCGCCGCGCCTGCGCAATGCCACGCCTTTTGTCGCGGACACGCCCTGGCTGGTCGTGACGGATGCCGGGCAAGTCGCGGAGCCACCGGCACGCGCCAAGGCGCAACGCGCCCTGCTCGACGCCTTGCGCGCAGCCGCACGGTCGCGCGAGGAACTGCGCGCCGGAAAACAAGTCCGCCATGCCACGGCACTGGTGGAAGCCGGCTGGGCGGTCTGGTCACGCTTGCCGCCGCAAACCGGCAGGCTGCCCCAAACAGCCGCACCCCACGCCGCCACAGCCGAACAACAGCAGGCGCTCGCGCGCCTGCTGCCCGCTCTTGCTGAATTTGGCGTGCACCTGATCCATGGCGTAACCGGCAGCGGCAAGACCGAGTTGTATCTGCGCCTGATTGACGACGTGCTCGCACGTGGCCGCCAGGCGCTGGTACTGATCCCCGAAATCGCCCTGACGCCGCAGCTTGAGCAGCATTTCCGGCGCCGCTTTCCGGGGCGACATATCACGTCCCTGCACAGTGGACTGGCCGAAGTCGCGCGGGCAGAAAACTGGCTCGCCGCATTTGACTGCGACATCCTGCTCGGCACCCGCCTGTCCGTCTTTGCGCCCATGCCGCGGCTGGGCCTGATCGTGGTCGACGAAGAGCACGACGCCTCATTCAAACAGCAGGACAGCCTGCGCTACTCGGCACGCGACGTGGCGATCGCGCGCGGCAAACAGGCCAATGTGCCGGTGGCGCTCGGCTCAGCCACACCTTCACTGGAAAGCTACGCGCAGGCATTGAGTGGCCGCTATCAATTGATCGAGCTGAAGACACGCGCCGTCAGCGCGGCGCGCCTGCCCGACATCGAGCTCGTCGACCTCAAACACATCCCGCTCGACAACGGCCTCACCCGCCCCGCGCTGACGGCGCTGACCGAGACACTGGCGCGCGGCGAGCAAAGCCTGGTCTTCCTCAACCGCCGCGGCTATGCGCCCGCTTTGTATTGCCCGAGCTGCGCCTGGGTGTCGCCCTGCCCGAGCTGCTCGGCGCGGCTGGTATTCCACCGTCATGCGCGCCGCCTCAAGTGTCACCACTGCGGGCTCGAAACCCGCATCCCGACCGAATGCCCCAACTGCGGCAACCCCGACCTCAAACCCCTCGGCCAGGGCACCCAGCGGCTGGAAGAAACACTCACTGCGCTTTTACCCGGCGCACGCATCCGCCGCATCGACCGCGACACCATGCGTCCGCGCGCCTGGGCAGAACTGGGGGAAGCGGTGCACGGCGGCGCGGTCGACATCCTGGTCGGCACCCAGATGCTGGCCAAGGGTCACGACTTCCCCAACATGACGCTGGCGCTGATTCTCGACACCGACGGCGCGCTTTATAGCCCCGACTTCCGCGCCACCGAACGCCTGTTCGCCCAGTTGATGCAGGTGTCCGGCCGTGCCGGCCGCGCCGACAAACCTGGCCGCGTCGTCATCCAGACCGCCTTCCCCGACCATGCGCTGTTCCGTTATCTGCAACGCCATGACTACCCCGGCTACGCGCGCGAACTGCTGGCCGAACGCAAACAACTCGACCTGCCGCCCTACACCCGGCAGGTGCTGCTGCGGGCCGAAGCCAGGACCATGGACGCCGCGCTCGCCTTCCTGCATCGCGCCGCCGCATTGGCGCCCGACACCCCTGAGGTCAGCGTGTTCGGCGCGACGCCCGCACCCATGGCACGCGTCGCCAATCTGGAACGTGCGCAACTGCTGATCCAGTCGACGAATCGACTGGCCCTGCAAGCCTGCGTGCGCGACTGGCGGCCGCAACTCGACAGCATCAAGCCGCGCGTAGCGCGCTGGTCGCTCGATGTGGATCCGCTGGTATTCTGAGAAAAAACGCACGGGACCTGGCAATCCCGGCCCCCCAAACTGCCTGCACTCAGGCGTATTCGACGCGATTGCGGCCCTGCTGCTTGGCCCGGTAAAGCCCCTCATCCACCCGGGCAAGAAAGGCCTCGGGCGACTCGCCTGGTTGAAACTCGGCTACGCCGAAACTGCAGGTCACATGACCGACTGCCGGGAAAATCCGCGAATCGATGATGTGACGCAGCTTTTCAGCAAACAACCGCACACCGGACAGGCTGCAGTTGCTGGCAAGCACCACGAACTCCTCCCCGCCCCAGCGTGCAAACAGATCGCCAGGGCGGATATTGGCACCAACAAGCCCGGCAAGTTCCTGCAACACCGCATCACCAACCGGATGGCCGTAGGTGTCGTTGATATGCTTGAAATGGTCAATGTCGAACAAAATCAGGGTAAACGGCACCCGATAACGGGTGCAGCGCGCCTGTTCCTGCACCATCATTTCATTGAGCTTGCGGCGATTGTGGATGCCGGTGAGCGGGTCGGTCGTGGCCTGTACGCGCAGCAGTTCCTCCATGCGCTTATGCTCGGAAATGTCGCGCATGATGCCAATGCCATGCCAGCGCTCGCCGATCCTGACAGCTGAAAGCGATATCCCGACAGACAGTTCGCTGCCGTTCGCGCGGCGGGCTATCAGTTCAGTGGTTTTGCCAACACGCTCATCCTGGCCGGCCCGGATGAAATAGCCAAAGGCCTGCTGATGGGCTTCGCGATACTGCTCCGGCGCAATCAGCGTATGCAGATTCTGGCCCAGCACCTCGTCGCGGCTATAACCAAAAAGATGTTCGGCGGCTTCATTCCAGTAAGTGGTATGGGCACCATCGTCAATCATCACAATGGCGTCCTGCGCGGCGCCGGTAATGCTTTGCATGATGTTCCGGCTTTCCTCCAGGTCCCGGGTTCGCTCCGCCACCATCTGCTCGAGTTGGGCCTTGTTCTCCCGCAACACGGCTTCAGCCTGCTTGATGGCCGTGATTTCGGTGCGGACGGAAACGTAGCGCTCGGGCTTGCCGTTGCTGTCGAGGAACGGCAGGATGGTCGTAGCCACCCAGTAAAGTTCGCCATTTTTCTTGCGGTTGCACACCTCGTCCTGCCAGACCTGGCCCGAGGAAATGGTGCGCCACATCGAAGCGAAAAACGCCTTCGGATGATGGCCGGAATTCAGCAGGTGATGATCCTGGCCCAGCAGTTCATCGCGGGAATACTGGCTGACCCGGCAGAACATATCGTTGACATACACGATCCTGCCGTTGACATCCGCCATGCTGACAATGGCATGCCGATCCAGCGTCCGTTTCTGGAACTCGAGTTCACGGTTGCTTGACTGCAGGCTGTCGCTGACATCGGCGAGCGACTCGACCATCTGCCTGGTCCGCCCGAAAACAAAGCGGCTGATGAAGAAACTCAGCACCAGAAACACGAATCCACCACCAACCAGGATGTACAGCGCCTGCCGTTCTTCCGCCTTGGCCTGCTTCGCTGCGGCCAGCACCTCGTCGGATTGAATGTCGATCAGGCTCGACAGTTTCCCAACAAACCGGTCCTGTACCGGTAAAAACGCTTTGAGCATGACCTGCTCGGCGTCCTCACGCCGGCCCCGCAGAGCCAAATCGATCACCTGCTGCTGAAGCGCCCTGGCCTCGCCGACCAGCTGACCCTGCTGTGCCAGCAATATCTTTTCTGCCTCGACCAGATCGAGCGCCAGCAATGACTGCCTGGCCTGCCCGAACAGCGTACCCAGCTCGTGGAGTCGCTGAATCTGCTCGTCGCGCCTGAATGGGTCATTTTCCTCGTGGAGAATCGAAAACAACAGGAAGGAGCGCTCGCGCGCGGCATTAATCATGTGCCGGGCAAGATTCGAATGCTCACGCTGGGCCGTGGTGGTGGTCTCAAACGCGCGCTGGCTGGCCAGGATCTGCGAAATGGCCAGGCTGACGATGACAACGAAAAAAACGGCAGTCGCAGCAAAACCGATCCGGATCAGGTGCAGCGTGGCCGCACGTTTTCTGGAATCCGGCCAAGCCAGGAAGTGGGGCAGTCCAGGCAAGGACATTGTCAGTGATTGCAGTTGAAGTTTTCCAAGATCGATAGCATAGCGCAAGGCCGGTGCCATGCCTCGCATCGATCCTTGCATGGATGGTGACCCGGCCGGGGTTTTGAAGCCTCGCGTACGGCGCTTATAATCGGCGGCTACCCATTCTGAACACTGAGCCCATCGACTGCGCTCAGCACAGGGAAATGCAAATCGTCCCGTCCTTTTTTTACCATGCCCAACACCCATCCGCTTAAAGACCAGATCGCGCTGCTGATCGGTACCGCCCTCGAAACCGTGGCGCCCGATGCCCCGGTGAGCCTGGAAATCGAACGCCCGAAGAACGCCTCGCACGGTGACTTTTCCAGCAACGCCGCGATGCAACTGGCGCGGCCACTGAAAAAAAATCCGCGCGAGCTGGCGCAGATGATCCTCAACGAGTTGCCGAAATCACCGTTGATCGCCAAGGCGGAAATCGCCGGCGCGGGCTTCATCAACTTCCATCTCACGCCCGCCGCCTGGCACAGCCTGGTGCCTCAGATCCGCTCGGCCGGCGCAGCATTCGGACACGGCGACGCGGGCACCGGGCACAAGGTACTGGTCGAGTTTGTCTCGGCCAACCCGACCGGCCCGCTGCACGTGGGCCACGGCCGTCAGGCCGCGCTGGGCGATGCGATCTGCAACCTGTATGCGGCGCAGGGCTGGGAGGTGTACCGCGAGTTCTACTACAACGATGCCGGGGTACAGATCGCCACGCTGGCCAACAGCGTGCAGGCGCGCGCCAAAGGCCTGAAGCCAGGTGACGCCGCTTGGCCGGAATCGGCCTACAACGGCGACTACATCGCCGACATCGCGGCGGATTTTCTGGCGAAGAAAACAGTGAAGTCGGACGACCGCGAGTACACCGCGACGGGCAACATCGACGACATCGATTCGATCCGCCAGTTCGGCGTGGCCTATCTGCGCCACGAGCAGGATCTCGACCTCAAGGCCTTTGCGGTGCGCTTCGACCACTATTACCTGGAGTCGAGTCTCTACACCAGCGGGCGCGTCGAGGCTACGGTCAGGCGCCTGGTCGAAGCCGGCAAGACCTACGAGCAGGACGGCGCGCTGTGGCTGCGCACCACCGACTACGGTGACGACAAAGACCGCGTGATGAAAAAGTCCGACGGCACCTACACCTACTTCGTGCCGGACGTGGCCTATCACATCGCCAAGTGGGAACGCGGCTACGAACGCGCGATCAACATCCAGGGCACCGACCACCACGGCACGATTGCACGGGTGCGCGCAGGTTTGCAGGCCTCCGGCGTGGGCATCGCCCAGGCTTACCCCGACTACCTGCTGCACACGATGGTACGCGTGATGCGCGGCGGTGAAGAAGTCAAAATTTCCAAGCGCGCCGGCAGCTACGTCACGCTGCGCGACGTCATCGACTGGACCAGCAAGGATGCGGTGCGCTTCTTCCTGCTGTCGCGCAAGGCCGATACCGAATACATCTTCGACATTGATCTCGCACTCGCCAGGAACAACGACAACCCCGTGTATTACGTGCAATACGCGCATGCACGCATCTGCCGCGTGTTCGAAGAATGGGGCGGCGCGCCTGCAGAACTCAATGACGCCGACCTCGCGCCACTGAGTGCCCTGCACGAAACCGCACTGATGCAGCGTCTGGCCGAATACCCGGAAACGGTGGCCACCGCTGCGCGCGAACTCGCGCCCCATCTGCTGGTCCACTTCCTGCAAACCCTGGCCGGAGATTTCCACGCCTGGTACAACGCGGAGAAATTCCTGGTCGACGACAATGCGACCAGGCTTGCCCGACTGGCGCTGGCCGATGCCACCCGCATTACGATTGTTAACGGCCTGGCCTTGCTTGGTGTGTCCGCACCGGAGAAAATGTAGCCATGGCAAAAACCGCTTCACGCAAGTCTGGCCGCTCAGGCGGCAGTTCCATTTTCACCGGTGTCATGATCGGGCTGATTTTTGGTGCCGTGCTGGCTGTGGGCGTTGCGCTGTGGGCGACGGGAAACAACCCGTTCAAGTCATCGTCGGCCAGACCTGCGTCCCCGGCGACCAAGGTCGGGCCCGCACCCCAGGCCGAGCCGGAAGCTGCGCCCAGCTTTGATTTCTACAAGGTGCTGCCGGGCGATTCGACCCACGCCATGCCGCCCGCACCCAGCACGGCCCCGAACACTCCCCTGTATTATTTGCAGGCGGGCGCTTTCCAGAACCCGGCCGACGCCGACAATCTCAAAGCCCAGCTTGCCCTGCTTGGAATCGAAGCCGTGATTCAGACGAGTGATCTGGGCGAGAAGGGCGTGTTTCATCGTGTCCGCGTCGGCCCATTGGCCGCAATGGATGTCGTGAATCGCACCCGCAGCCTGCTGACGCAGAACAATATCCCGGCCACGCTGGTCAAAGAAGTTCCCACCCCTCAGGAGACGCCTTGATGTTCACTCGAGTATTGGCCACATTTGCCGCAGCCCTGCTGTCCTTGTCCGCATTTGCCGCACCGGATGAAGCGTTCGTGGGACATGACTACACCGTCGTAAAAAACGCCCAGCCCGTTGCCACGGGTAAAAAAATCGAGGTGCTGGAGTTCTTCTGGTATCGCTGCCCCCATTGCTTCCAGCTTGAGCCCAGCCTCAGCGCATGGCTGAAAACCTTGCCCAAGGATGCCCAGGTTCGCCGCGTGCCGGCCGTGTTCCGCGAAGACTGGATGCCCGCCGCCAAAATTTTCTACTCGCTTGAGCAGATGGGCCTGACCGACCGCCTGCACCACAAGGTATTCGATGCCTACAACGTGGAAAATATCAACCTGAACGACACCGCCGTTCTGGGCACCTGGATCGCCAAGCAGGGTGTCGACCGCAAGAAATTCGAGGCGATCTACAACTCGTTCTCCACCCAGTCCAAGGCCACGCAGGGCGCCCGTCTCGCCAGCACCTACGCCATCAACGGCGTGCCGACCCTCATTATCGACGGCAACTACCTCACCACGCCGGGAATGACCGCCGGCGAAGCGCGCATGTTCGACGTGCTTGACCAGCTCATCGTCAAGGCACGCGCCGAGCGCGCCGGCAAGAAAACCAGATAAAGACCTTGTCGTCCGCCCCGCTGAAGGTACTGATCACCGGTGCCAGCTCCGGTCTCGGAGCAGCGCTGGCGCGTCATTACGGCGCACAGGGCGCGCGACTGGGGCTGGTCGGACGCCGGCTCGACGGCTTGCAGCGCACCGCCGCCGGCCTGGATGCGCGCATCTATCAGGCTGATGTTCGCGATGCCGCAGCCATGCAGCAGGCGGCAACCGCTTTTCTGGGCGATGTGGGCGCGCCCGATATCGTCATCGCCGCAGCAGGAATCAGCGTCGGCACACTCACCGAAGAGGCGGAAGATGCCGCCGTATTTCGCGCCGTGATGGATGCCAACGTGCTGGGGCTGGTCCACACCTTTCAGCCCTTCATCACCGCCATGCAAGCAAATGGCGGCGTGCTGTGCGGCATTTCCAGCGTGGCGGGCGTGCGCGGCCTGCCCGGGGGCAGCGCCTATTCCGCGTCGAAAGCCGCCGCCACGGTCTATCTCGAAGCCTTGCGCCTGGAACTGAAAGCACGCGGCATCGCCGTCGTCACCGTCGCGCCCGGTTACATCGACACGCCCATGACACAGGTCAATTCCTATGCGATGCCGTTTAAAATGACGGCACAAACCGCCGCCATCAAAACAGCGCGCTGCATCGCACGGCGTCGCGCCTATACCGTCATCCCCTGGCAGATGGCCTGGACGGCACGTTTGCTGAAATGGCTGCCCATTCCAGTCTATGATGCAGTATTCGAGAACGCGCCGCGCAAGCCCCGCAGCCTGCCTACCTGATAATCAGCACCGCAAAAAAACGGAGACCTCATGCCCGCCCCCCTGAACATCATCCTCATCGACGATCACCCGCTGCTGCGCATGGGTGTGGCGGGCTACATCCAGCAGGAACCCGATTTGCGGCTGACCGCGCAAATGGCCAATGCCGCCGAATTACGCGCCTGGCTATCCGAAGGCAACCGCGCCGATGCCGCGCTGCTCGACCGCTCACTGCCCGATGCTGATGGCCTCGACCTCGTCTCCGACCTGCGCGACCTCGGCATCAAGGTCATCATGCTCACCATTGCCGACTCCGACGAAGAAATTTCCGAAGCCATCTCGTCCGGCGTCGATGGCTACGTCGTCAAGTCCAGCGACCCCGACCAGGTGCTCGCCGCCATCCGCAGCGTGTGCGACGGCCAAAGCAGCTTTCCGCTCAACATCATGCAAAAGATGGCGCGCGGCGAACTCAACAACAGCGCCCTGTCCGCACTGACCGCGCGTGAAATGGAAATCGTCGACCATGTGAAGGAAGGCCATTCCAACAAGGCCATCGCCTACAAAATGACCCTGTCGGAAAACACCGTGCGCAACCACCTGCGCAACATCATGGAAAAGCTCGGTTTGCGCAATCGCGTCCAGGTCGCCACCCTGGCGCTGAAGGAAGACCACAAGCGACATTGAGCCTGACTGACTAACTGACTTGCCATAAAAACGCGGCCTGTTGTTTGAGATCTGCAATGTTGAAAACAGATCGACCGCAAATGACCCACCACCGTCATTGACCGTCCCGCTCTGATTCTGACCTGTGTTGGATTGCAAGAGACGTTCACCGTTACTTTATGGCGGGCAGGTCATCGGCCTCGTGGTCTAACGCCGAGCAAAGCGAATACGCCCGCTATGGACTGGCCGGCCGTTCAAATACGACGGAGTGGCAACCGAAGGACGAGCTCTGTCCAGCCCCGGTAACACGCGCAGTGACGGGCGGAGCCGCAGGCTTCCATTACGACGACACATTGCGCCGATGAAACCAACGCTCGAACTGGCTACAGGTAAGGCGGTGGGTTTCGATGACTTTCCAGGAAGCGTCGTCAACGGCCAGTTGGAAAACTGGACTTGGCAAGGTCAACCGCTACGGTAGTAGACTTCATCTCGGACTCCTTTCGTTGAAGATATCTGACCCCCATCCCCATGAAGAACAGTGACGCCAACTATGGCTGCAAAAAGATGGGGGAGTCCATCCCATCAGTCAAGCGGGGGTACAGCGGGCTTCGCCCAATCACGTTAGGCGTCCGAATTGTTCAGGGGAAATGAATCAAAGTGAAAACAAATAGCCCTGGCAAGAAAAGTTGCAAACGTGCAAAGAGATCGCATGCTTCCCGCTTCTTTCAAAAAATAACCGCATTAACCACTTTGATAGATAAGGGTGGAGAAGGGGCAAAAGATGCCGCTGTTGCAAAACACAAGCAGGTCTATCGGTCTGAATCAGAATCCGATAGGTCTCAACGTAAGAAATCGAAGCCAGACCTTCTAGACTCATTGGCCAGACTTCCCGGAAGCTTTGAGTCAGGGAAGCGTCGCTAACTTCAGAACCAAGGCAAAACACATGAATAAAAACCTGTTTCGACTGGAGGCCCTTCGCTACCAACGTGCTTACAGTTTTACTGTAGATGCACTGCATACACTTGCCTGTGCGCCCGGTAGCATGAAGGCTAGGATCCAAAGAATAAATCTAGAGTTTTTTACTCTAATCACAAATGATCTGCCCGAAAATGGAGAGCTTCGAGAAAAGTTCAGCAAACTTCATGAGCTAGTAACAAGCAAAAAGGTCCGCTACCCGCATGAAGGCAGAGTAGCTGCAACGCTAGATCAGTTGCATCACACCAAGCTGAAAGCCATAGCCGAGCTAATCTGGGATATTCATAAGGAGTTTTCGGTGTTCATGCACCGCGATGAAACTTCGCCCCGTTAAAGAACCTGTCGCCAACCTAACTGATTGGTCAAGCCGACACCAACAAACTGCACTTGTTGGAGCTATCCGTGCTTCGCGCTCCGGCGGGAACAGCAGACATTCGATCCGGATTGCCATTACAAGTTGTGGGTAGATAACTTCGACGAACCGACCATGAATCATGGTAGCTTCTGCGAATTTTAGTAAAACAGACTGATGGGGCTGGTGAATATCTGTTAGCCCTTCCGTCACCATCAATAGTTTTGGCATTCATTTAAATAAACAATATGAGAAAATTTTGGAAGTCACTCATCGTAATTATTCTGGCCGGATGTGCAACGTTCGGGCAGATGGAGGACGGTCTGCGCTCATTGATGGGAAAATCAGATAGAGAAGCATTTGCGGTTCTTGGCTACCCATCGGCAAAGCAAGATTTTGGAAGCGATACCGTCTATTTATGGTACGTGAGCCAATCAGGTTCAGTATTCATTCCGCAAACATCGACAACAACAGGTTATGTGGGTCGCGTACCTGTCTATGGAACAACAAGCTATACACAAGCAATCCCAGTTAACTACAATTGCCAGATCAAGCTCATTGCAAACAGGGATGGCATTCTGAGAAGTTGGGAATACAACGGAAATATCGGCGGGTGCGAGCAATACATCAGCCGACTGAAAACATACGCGGGGTCGGCTAGTACTGTCATCCCAACAACGCTAGTCCCTATGGCATGCCAAGAAAACTCAGACTGCGGGCAAGGGCAAAGCTGTCGAAGCCGTAAAGGTGGTGGAACGGAATGTCGAGTAAAAGAACAGACCTCACCGGTTGATGACATCCTGTCTACTCACAACTATTGATTCGGCCTGATGAAGTTTGAAGTGATATTGAAAACCGATTTTCCCCGGCTGTGTGAGACAGTGCGGGAGGACGAATCAATAAGCATTAAAAGCAGCGTTCTATTGAAGCGGCTCCACGAACTGACCGACCCAAGACAACGCAAGAAACATTTTACGGGTTCAAACATCACCTGGCCGCCTCACTAGCAATAGTTCAGGAAGCAGCTGGCCTGTTGCAACGCTCGTGGCAATGGATCGCTTCCCACTCTGCCAACTACAATTGAGTTAAGTTTCGTTCCTTGCGAAGCGTTCTAATCCAATCCCCAATGGGCTGCGCCTCAGTTGTGTCCAGGCCGCTGCCCCCACCCATTTCACTTCACGAATATCCACGCGTCTGGTTTTCATCAAGCATAAATGCAATATTTATTGTTTATTTAGGCAAATATTGCGGTGTTCCGCTAAGTATTCGCCGATATTTGCCTAAATGAGCAAAGCGATAGTATGAAAATTTTCATCTGGTTGAAGCTTGTCTATATAAGCAAAATATATATACTTTATAGCTGGATGACCATTAGTATTGCTTAAATTGGCAAAAAAACCTCTTACCCAATCTGACCTTCTCGTGGACTTGCTGGGCCAAATCGTGGCCGCGGGCAAGGGGCAGAACATGACCGCTGCAGACATTGCTATCCGTGCAGGCCTGGCGCCGCAGACGATTTCCCGAATGAAGGCCCGCCAAAGCGGGGACTTCGGCGCGGTGGCAAACATGGCTGCTGTGGTCGGGCTCGAATTGGCGCTGACGGACAAATCCAGCACGGCAGGCCGCATTGTGGCCGGCGCTTTCTTCGAGTGACCATGGCCAGGGTATTCAATAACACCATCTGGTCACGCCGTGCTGACAACACGCCCATCAAGATGGGCGACCTGACCGTCACCCAGGATCGGACCCTGTTTGTCTATTCAGACGACTATCTCAATAGCGGATTGCCCGGAATGGCGTTACTGGCGTCGCCGCACGCATGGGGCGACCAACCCGTCGAATTCAAGACTCGCGAGGGTTTTCCCGTGCACCCCCGCCTGATGTCCATCATTCCAGGGGAAGGTCGACGCAACATCCAGCGAAGAGTGTTCGCGAAGATGCTGGAAAAAATGGGCAAGCCGACCACCCCTGGTTTTGAAACCGACTGGGAGATGGCGTTGATGGCCGGCGCGAATGCCATCGGCCACCTGGCGCTGTTCAGGGATGATATCCAGGCCATGAAATGGTTTGAACGTCCTTTGAGCACGGACGTCGTCGGCAGCCGCTCCAAATTCTGGAAGTCGCTTCGCGAAGACATTTCTCTGGACCAGACGGCCTTCGATCCGGATGTGATCGCCCAATATATCGGGCCGACGCCAACAGCAGGTGGAATGATCCCCAAGCTTTTGGTGTCCATCATGGATCCGGGCCAGGGCCAGTGGGACGGCGGCATTACCCGGCCAGGCACACCCGATCGGCTCGATGTCATCCTGAAGATCGAGCCGGCCGAATATCGTGATGTCCTGACGCTGGAAAAGCTCTGCCTCGATCTGCATGAGCGCGCGGGTTTCAAGGTGCCACGGAGCTGGCTGCGCCAGATTGACGGCTTGAAGGTGCTTGCTGTCGAGCGCTTTGACCGGGGGCCGCAAGGCGCCTTGCTTCCACAGGAGACGTTCCGGTCGGTGATCGCCACCGGTAACCGAAGCTTCATTTCAAACGACGATGTGGAGATGGATACGCTGCCAGGCTATCTCGAAAAACTCGGGCAAGTCTGCGATCTCGATGTGGCTGCCGCCAAGAAGGAATTCTATCGGCGCTACCTGATGGCCATGTTAACCGGCAATGGCGACATGCACCTCGAGAACGTCTCGTTCCTCGGCGGCAACCATGGCACAACGCTTTCGCCAGTCTATGACCCGGCACCCATGCGAGCCTGGCCTCAGCACGATACGCGCTCGGCCGTTCCGGTTGACTTCCGCACCGGGGAAACCTGGCCACATGCGATACAGCGACTCGGAATTGCTTACGGGTACACACCTGCGGGATGGCGCGAGCTGGTTGAGCGCGCGCTGGCCGATACAGCCAGTTATCTGGAAGAACTCATGGCCTTGCCAATCGACCAGCCCAGGAAAGACAGGCTCGCGGTTATCGTGCCGGACATGAGGAAAGAAATGCAGGATTTGCTTGTCTCTGGCCTGAAAAAGACCGGATAAGCCTAACCCCAAGCAAAGAAATCCACTGGCACAGAGGATTGGGGTGGGTACGCCACCGGCCACCCCCTGCTCACTCCACGGTGACGCTTTTCGCCAGGTTGCGCGGCTTGTCCAC
>JANJUT010000023.1 GCA_024710445.1 Thiobacillus sp. | reverse complement strand
CGTTTTCCGGCCTACAGTGACCTACGACAGTACCGGCCGCGCCATCGCGGCCGGACAATCCGCGCTGGTGAAGTACCCGCGCGAGTCGGATGAGAAATTCGCCCGCCGCAACGAAGTCGCCTGGTACGAAAATCACCTGCTGTCGGCCTGCCGGCGCTTCGTCGGATACCTGGCCAAGAAACCGCCGCTGCGCGAACTGGCGAATCCGCTACTGGATGACTTCGTGGCCGACTGCGACTGGCGCGGCAACGCGCTCGACGTGTTCTGGCAGGCATTCATGGTCGAATCACGCGCGCGCGGCTCCATGCTGCTGCTGGTCGACATGCCGGACGGCGATCCGCTCACCCTTGCAGACCAGCGCGCACAGCGATTCTTCCCCTATCTGGTGCCGATCGCGCCGGAAACGGTGGTGTCATACGAACTGGATATCCGTGGACGCATCGCCGGTGTCGAATTCGGCACCACCCTTGACGGCAAACCGGCCATCAAGGGATTCGACACACAGGACTGGTGGATTCGCATCGGCGACAGGATCATCCAGCAGGAGCCGCACGGCCTCGGCATATGTCCTGTGCTGGCGTTTACTGAGTCTGGCGATTTTCCAGGTTTCGGCGACTTCGCGCAGATCGCCGACATCAGCAAGCGCCTGTTCAACGCCCGCAGTGAGCTCGACGAAATCCTGCGCGCGCAGACTTTCAGCATCCTGGTGGCCGGCTACCCGCCAGAACAGCCCGGCGCGCGCGAGAGCCTGGAAAACGCCATGATCCAGATAGGCACCAGCAATGCCCTGGTCACTCCAGGAACCAGTGCCGAATTTATCGCACCGCCGGAAGGCCCGGCCAGCATCTACCTGGAGACCATAGCCAAGCTGGAAGAGGCGATCAAGCGCGTCGCGCTGGTGGTCGAAGCCCCAGAAGACGGCAAGGCCGAATCAGGTATTGCACTCACCATTCGATTTCAGGCGCTGAATTCCGCGTTAACTGGCTTCGCCCGCCGCATGGAAGATTTCGAGCGCCAGGCCTGGGACGTGGTGTGCGCCTGGCTCAATCTTCCGACTGAGCGCGTCACGACCGAATGGGCGAAAGACTACGCAATCTCTGACCTCAAAACCGAGCTGGAAGTGCTAGGCGCCATGCAGATGTCCGACTTTCCTGACGAAGTGATCCGACAGCAACAGAAGCGCGTCGCTTCGCTCGCCTTTTCCACCACCGACCCCGACACGCAGCAGGCGATCATGGACGCCATCGATGAGGGCGCACACGAACGCAATCAGAAGGAGACTCAAGATGAAGACCCTATCGAATAACGATCGCGCCACAGAGCGCATCCGCGCCGGTGAGCGCATGACCGTGACAGGCGCGGCGCTTGTCGAGGTTGACGGCGTTGGGAAATACAGCGTGTCAACCTCTCAGACTTTTGGCCCCTACACAGACGACGTACAGGTGACGGTAAGTGCGTTCGGCGTGGTGACAGTAAGCGTGACTGCGGCGACCGATGAGGTGCTCGGGCCTTTCGCGCAACTCGCCACCGACGTCAACGGCAACACGGTGCTGGTGGGGGGGGGTAAAACATATAGCCTGCCACAGATGGCTGATCCATCTATCCCGATCTTGTGCATCGGCGGTGATCATCCGTATGAGCAGTGGTGGGGCAGCGCGAACGATGGTCTGGCGAAGATGTACCGTGACTATGGGATCACGCCATATCTTTCCATCAACACCGATGTAACGGATGGTGGCCCTGGTGGATCTGGTTATATGACCTGGGAGCAGGTGCGCGCTGTTGAATCCGGTGGCACTGAAATCATGAGCCATAGCCATCGCCATGTACATCAATATGGCCGCATGGATACAGGTATTCGCATCGAGTACCTTGGGGCGAATGGAACCGCGACGGTTGATATTGATGGCACTCCCAAGACCCTAATTCTTGCAGCCGGGGTCGGCGAGGATGGGTCGTTCGACCTGACCAATGCTAGCTATGATACGTTGGCAGAACTTGCTGTGGCTATCAGCGCGGTGAATGGCGGTGCATCATGGCTATGCACGTTGGCAAGCGAGCTGACTGGCAGCGAGTCTTCCCTGTCCCTGCTGTCTATCAACGCCCCACGCAGCGTCAAGTCTCCGGCAGCGTTCAAGGAATATTTCGCCTGCGGTTCCGGGATCATCCTGAGCTATACGGGGGCGGCATACAAAACGGCATTCGCGCAGGTCACAGCTACCAATCTGGACATCTATCTCGACGGCGTGAGGATGGGCGCATTTAGCCTGACCAATGCCAGCTACGACACACTTGCCGAGTTGGTGGCCGCAATCAACGCGCTTGCCATCACTGGGTTGTCGGCTGATTTGTGCGATGACACGGCGGGGATTTATGACCACTACACGCAGGGCGACGAGAAATCTACCAACCTGTCGCAAACGCTGTTCCAAGACCTACGTAGGAACGGCGGGGTTGTGCTGGACGGGACCGGCAAGGCGAACGGTTCACGCTTCTGCGCGGGCCTCCCGCATTCCTATCTGATCGAACGCCAGTGGCAGGCGAGCATTGACGCGGCTGCGGCAGAGGGCGTGACGCTGCTCAACTGGGCGCAGTCTGGCGGTGGCTGGCATCAATACTATTTTGCCGGACAGGGGTTCCGCTCCTACCGAACCAACCAAGTCGAGCGCAACCGTTATCCCGGCGCGCAGTGGGCAGCACTCGGCCCCGATTACATCCGCTCCCATTACGTGCTGGGTTCGGGCAACAGCGTTGCTTCCATGCAGGCAACCCTGCGGGCGATGACAAAATCACCCGGCTGCATGGTTGATCTGCTTTGCCATGCACTCGACCCTGCCACGCCTGCCGGGAAGAACGGCTACAGCATCCCCGCATCGAGCAGCCTGAATGTGGTGGCCGAGGACGACTGGATCGCGGTCCTGGCCTACGCAAAAACGCTTATTGATGCCGGTAGCCTAGTCGTGCTCACACCGGAAGAAACGCGGCGCCGCAGGAAGTGGGCCTCTAAACCACAAAACCTGATTTTCAACAACACGTTTGAGAATGACGGGACCGCCATCACCGGAGCAAGCAATAATAGCACCAAAATCCCCGGATGGGAGTTGCAGGTAAGCGCGGCGCACATCACGGCT
>JANJUT010000001.1 GCA_024710445.1 Thiobacillus sp. | reverse complement strand
CGGGTTCTTTGAGCTGGCGGGTGAGTTGCCGGTGGTGGTGGAGTTTTTCGTCGATGCGACGCTGGCCGACCAGTTGCTGAAGACCATTGCCGGGGCCGGGCTGAAACTGGTGTACGCCAAGTTGCCGGCCGAAACGGGTGTGACCGCCTAGTTCTTCGCGTGCTCGACCAACTGATCCTGTTTGTCGCCTCGCTGGCGGCCAATTTTTTCTCGGCCTTGTCGGGCGGCGGGGCGGGGCTGATCCAGTTTCCCATGCTGATTTTTCTCGGCTTGCCATTTGGCGTGGCGCTGGCCACCCACAAGGTCGCCAGTGTTGCGCTGGGTTTGGGCGCCACGCTGCGGCATCTGAAAGAATCGCATCTTGAGCGCCGCTTTTCCCTGATCATCCTGGGTGCCGGATTGCCTGGCGTGGTGCTGGGGGCGGTGACGATCCTGCAGATACCCGAACGTTTCGCCACGCTGGCGTTGGGGGTCCTGACGCTGGGCCTGGGCCTGTATTCGGTGTTCAAGCCCAGCCTCGGGCAGGTTCACACTCCGCAGAACCAGCAGGGTCCTGCCTTGATCGGCGGCATGGCCGGGCTGTTTGTCGTGGGGTTTCTCAACGGCTCGATCACCAGCGGCACCGGGCTGTTTCTCACCATCTGGCTGATCCGTTACTTCGGCCTTGATTACACGCGTGCAGTGGCCTACACCCTGATCCTGTGCGGGCTGGTCTGGTACGGAACGGGGGCGCTGGTGCTCGGGGTGCTTGGCACCGTGGCGTGGGACTGGATGCCGGCCCTGCTGGCAGGTTCGCTGATTGGCGGCTATCTGGGCAGCCACATGGCAATCAGGAAGGGCAATCTGTGGATCAAGCGGTCGTTCGAAATCGTGACGATACTGATCGGCCTGAAACTGATATTGAGTTGAACCAGGCAGCGCTCAATCGTCGCTGGAGTGGATGCGGTTGCGGCCTTCGTGCTTGGCCTGATAGAGCGCGTCGTCCGCAGCCTTGATCAGTTCATCGCCGCTTTGATACAGCGGATAGGTGGCGATGCCGCCGCTGGTGGTGGCGACAAAGTGGGTGTTGCCATGCGGGTGGCGAATTTGCGCGAATTCCTGGCGGATGCGGTCCATGATGGCGTATGCATGTTCCGCATCGGTGTGCGGCAGCGCGATCATGAATTCCTCTCCGCCGTAACGGCAGATGATGTCGTGCTTGCGCAGGCGCTGCTTGAGCAGCCATGACAGGCTGCGGATGACCTGGTCGCCAACCGGATGGCCGTAGCTGTCGTTGACCAGCTTGAAATGGTCGATGTCGATCATCACCACCGACAGGAAACCGCCATCGTGCGCCACGCTGGACAGCAGCATGTCCAGCGTGTTCTTGCCGCTGGAATGGTTGAGCAGGCCGGTCAGGCTGTCGTGATACATGGAGCGGCGCAATGCCCGATAGCGTTCGATCTTGCTTTTGACGATGGTATTCAGGAACACCGGGTTGAACGGCTTGGTGAGGAAGTGATCCCCGCCCATGCGCATGGCATCGACCTGCAGGGCCACGTTGGTTTCGCCGGACAGATAGACAATCGGTATGCTCAGGAATTCGCTGTGCTGGCGGATGATGCGGGCCACTTCCACGCCGGTGCAATTCGGCATGTACATGTCCATCAGGATCAGATCCGGGTTGAACTGCTTGAGTGCATTCAGCGTCTGGCGCGGATCATTGACGATCTCGGAGGCAATCTGGTTTTCTTCCAAGGTGCGGCGGATCATCTGGCCGGCGGTTTTTGAGTCTTCGACGATCAGTACGCGATAGGTTTCCTGCTCCTGCCGTTCGTTCAATTCCAGGATATGTTCGACGATGGCATGCGCAGGCGTGCCATCCAGCAGGCAACTGTCGCAACCGCCGCGCATGGCCTGCTGAAGCTGATCAAAATCCGAGCGCACGCCGAGGCCGATCAGCTGGCCCATTTCAAACTGTTGCCGCAATGCCTGGATGCGATGTGTCCATTCCGCTTCGGGCAGGCTGCTCATGTCGAGCAGGAGCACCGAGGCGCTGCCTGCGTGCGCGGGCAAGGGCTCGTCCCAGGTGCTGAAGTCGGTGGACATTCCGAAATAGCCGAGCTGCGCCAGCAAGGATATCCAGGGAGCCTGATCGTGCCCGATCAGCCAGATCTGGCCGGTGCGCATTTCGGGCGCACAGGGGATCAGGGGGTCAAGGCGCCGCTCGGCGAGGGTGGCCGAGGCCGAGGCATGCGTGTTCGCCATGCGGCCCAGGGCGAGGAGGCGTTCGTTCAGATCGTTGATCGTGGCCGGGGGCAGGGGATGCTGGATGTCGCTGTTGAATAGTGTCAGCGCCACCTGCTCGAGCTGGTGGCTGGCGTGATGCAGTGCAGTGATGCCCTTGTCGATCAGAAACTCGGTGAAACTGTTGATGGAAACAGCCAGTTCGACAAAGCTTTCAATGCTCGGCATCGTTTGGTAGTGCTGCCAGGTGTTCGACAACGCCTGGTTTTTCTGCAGGAGTTCTTCAGGGGAACAAAGCATGAATGGGGGGTGTTGGCCCGGTTGGCATTCTTGGTTAACGGACGATTATCCCGCTTTATTGAGGTTTTTGGCCAATATATAAGCGATAGTCGTGCCAACAGTGGCGAGAATCAGGCATTTGGCCTGTGAGATTTACTCCCCGCTTTCCTGTTCCAGCCGCAAATACTGGTTGTAGGCGTTGATCCGGTTGGCTTCGTCAAACGTCGGCATGGCACGGTATTTCGACCAGTTGACGGCTTCATAGGCTTCGTCGAACGGCACCAGATTGTGCGCGGCCTGCTGCATCTGGCTGCGCAGAAAGCGCAGATAGTCGCGGGTAAACGTCAGGTCGGGTCGAGGTGTGCGCGAGGGGGCGCCATGACCGGGTACCAGCACACGCGGATTCATGGCCATGAGCGTGTCGAGTGCGCTGATCCAGGCTTGGCTGTCCGCGTCGCCGACGAAGGGGATGCGGCCGCGAAACACCAGATCGCCGGCAAAGAGCACGCGGTCTTCCTTCACCAGCATGGCCATGTCTTCCCGTGAGTGGGCCGGGCCCACATAGCGCAGCGCAAAGTGAACGCCACCCATTTCAAAGTCGGTATCGCCCTGCAGAAAGCGATCGGCTTCCAGCAGCCTGGTCGTATCGTCCACCCACGGGAACAGCGCCTCCTTGCGCTGGGCCAGGCGTTGGGCCGCTTCGGCGCTGCGGGTGCTGCCTTCGGCGAAGCGGTGCGCCCAGATTTCCGCACCCAGCGCCTTGAATACCTGCAACCCGTAGAAATGATCGGCGTGGTAATGGCTGACTATCACGCGCCTGATCGGCTGCCGGGTGATCCTGCGGATCAGGTTCACCAGCTTTTCGGCCAGCGGCGGAGAGGCAAGCGCATCGAAAACCACCACACCATCGTTTGTCACCACGAATCCGGCGTTGGACATGAAACCCTGGTTCTCGCTCGATGCCGCTCCCGGCAGGCCCTGTACGAAATAGCTGTGGGCGCCGAGTTTCACGGCTTGCATCGGAACGCTCACTTGGGTGATGTTTGCTGTCGTGTTGTCGCTCCAGGCGGTGGGCAGCAGCGTCAGGCAGAACAGCGCAAGCAGAAAACGGGACATGAGCATGATTCCGGAAGGCAGTCCAGCCATTATAGACAGCCGGGAAGGCCGTCCGGACGCCCGCCAGCGGGGGTTGCTGTGGTATCTTCGTCCCCTTGAGAAGGGGGTTGTTTGTGTTCAAGAAACAGTGGCTGGCATTTGTGCTGGCGTTCATCTTGCCGCTGCTGGCCGTGTACGGGTGGTGGGGTGGATTCAACTCAGCCAGCGTGACCGAGACCGAAGCCGGACCGTATCGCTATGCCTATCTCGATTACGAGGGGCCGATCAGCAATATGCGGAAATCGCAGCGCAGCGCAATGGAGAAATTCAAGGCATCCAAAGTGGCGGCAGGCGACACCATCAGCGTCATCCTGACCGACCCGCGTGCCGCCAATGGCAAGGTACGCGCCCAGCTGGGGTACACCCTCACCGACACCGCCATGCTCCCGGAAGGACTGAAGGAAGGCCGTATCGCGCAACGCCCCGTCTATGCTGCCACGGTACAGGCAGCCGTCCTGCTGGCGCCGTCCAAGGCATATCAGGCCTTGTCCGATTCGCTGGAATCGAGCGGGAAAACCATCGTCATGCCGACCGTCGAACTCTATCGTCCAGCCGGCAAGGCCAACCGGATTGGCACCTTCACCCTGGAAATGAATCGCTGATGGCTTTTTTTTCCATTCTCACCGCTGTTGCACTTGAGCACCTGCGTCCATTGCGCCAGCCGCTGCCGCACTATCAGGCGTACAAGCGCTTCACGACATTTCTTGAGCATCGCTTCAACGCCGGTGAATACAGCCACGGTGCGATAGCCTGGACCCTGGCGATGCTGCCCGTGGTCGCCGGTGTGTGGTTCGTGTCCATGCTGCTCGACGATATCAGTCCCTTGCTTGGCTGGGCCTGGAATGTGCTTGTGCTGTATTTCACCATGGGGTTCAAGTATTTCAGCGATACCGCCGAGCGCATTGCGCGCCTGCTGCGTGCCGCAGATGTGGCGGGCGCGCGCGAACAGCTTGCTGCCTGGCGGCACGGGGATACCAGCCAGTTCAGTGACGATGACCTGACACGCGTCACCATCGAGCAGGTAATGGCGGCAAGTCACCGTCAGATGTTCGGCGTGCTGATCTGGTTTGTGCTGCTGGTGCCGCTGGGTCCGGTCGGGGCCGTGCTGTTCCGTGCAGCCTCGATTCTGGCGCGGCGCTGGTCGAACTCGCGCGGTGCCTTTGGCGATTTTGCGCAGCGCGCCTTTCATGCCATCAACTGGCTGCCTGCGCGCCTGACCGCGATGACCTACGCCATCGCCGGAAACTTTGAAGACGCGATGTATTGCTGGCGTACCCAGGCATCGGCCTGGCCGGATGAGGAAGACGGCGTGGTGCTTGCCGCGGGTGCGGGCGCCATGGGCGTGCGCCTGGGGCAGAGCATCAACGTTGGCGACGAAACCGTATGGCGGCCCGATCTGGGTACCGTTCAGGCCATGCTGGACCCCGATAGCATCGACAGCGCCGTCAGCATGATCTGGCGCGGGCTGGTGATCTGGCTGGTAGCTGGACTGCTGGTCGTGATCGCGGGCTGGGTGGCGTAAGCCTTCATGCTGAACGCGCTCTGGATCGGCTTCTTTCTCATTGCCTTTCTGATCGCGCTGTTCAAACTGGTTTTCCTTGGCGACGCCGGAATATTCGCCGCGCTGGTCAAGGCCCTGTTCGACAGCAGCAAGACCGCATTTGAAATCGCTCTCGGTCTGACCGGCGTCATGGCGCTGTGGCTGGGGGTGATGAAAATCGGCGAACGCGCCGGCATGCTCGATATCCTGACGCGCGGCCTGGCGCCGCTGTTCAAACGCCTGTTTCCCGAAGTGCCGGCGAATCACCCCGCGCTTGGCGCCATGACCATGAACATGGGCGCCAACATGCTTGGCCTCGACAATGCGGCGACGCCGCTCGGCATCAAGGCGATGCAGGAGCTGCAAAAACTCAATCCCACGCCCGATACCGCCAGCGATGCGCAGATCCTGTTCCTGGTCATCAATACCGCCTCGGTCACGCTGCTGCCGGTCACCATCTTCACTTACCGTGCGCAGCTCGGTGCGGCCGACCCCACCGATGTTTTCGTGCCGCTGCTCATCACCACCTATATCGGCACCCTGATCGGACTCATGGTCACCGGCCTGTATCAGCGCCTGCATCTGTGGAATCGCGTCACCCTGGCCTACCTGGGCGGCGCCACCGCGCTCATCGGCGGGCTGGTGCTCTACTTTGGCAGTCTGGATGCGGTGGAGATGACGCGACAGTCGTCCATCCTCAGCAACGTGCTGCTGTTCGGTCTCATCGTCACCTTTCTGCTGATGGCGGTGCGGCGACGCGTCAATGCCTACGAGGCGTTTGTCGAAGGCGCGAAAGAGGGCTTTCACACAGCCGTCACGATCATCCCGTATCTTGTCGCCATGCTGGTGGCGATTGCGGTGTTTCGCGCCAGCGGTGCGCTCGACCTGTTGATGAGCGGCATCCGCAGCGCCGTGCTGGGTTTTGGCTTTGACGCCCGCTGGGTCGATGGATTGCCAACCGCCCTGATGAAACCGTTCTCCGGCAGCGGCGCGCGCGCCATGATGATCGACACCATGCAGGCGCATGGCGCCGATTCCTTCGCCGGGCGGCTCGCCTCCATCGTGCAGGGCAGCACCGAAACGACGTTCTACGTGCTGGCCGTGTACTTCGGCGCGGTTGGCATCAAGCGCGTGCGCCACGCCGTCGCCTGCGGGCTGATTGCCGACGTCGCCGGCATCCTGGCCGCCATCGGCATGGCCTATCTCTTTTTTGGAGCCGTGGCATGACCGCTTATGACACCCTGGCCGCCGTCGACATGGGCTCCAATTCCTTTCGTCTGGAAGTGGTGCGGGTATCGGGCGACCAGCTTTATCCGCTCGACTCGCTGAAGGAAACCGTGCGCCTGGCGGGCGGCCTCAGCGACGATAAAAAACTCGATGAAGCCACCCAGGCCGGGGCATTGGCCTGTTTGCAGCGCTTTGGCGAACGCCTGCGTGGTCTGTCGCCCGAGGCCATTCGCTGTGTCGGCACTTCGGCGCTGCGCATCGCCAAGAATGCCAATGCCTTTATCCGCAAGGCCGAGGAAGCGCTGGGGCATCCCATCGAGATCGTCGCCGGACGCGAAGAGGCGCGCCTGATTTATCTGGGCGTGGCGCATTCGCTGCCGGCTTCGGAAGACCGGCGTCTGGTGGTGGACATCGGCGGCGGCTCGACCGAATTCATCATCGGTCAGGGACTCGAACCGCACGAGCGTGAAAGCCTGCACATGGGCTGCGTCAACTTCAGCCAGCGCTTCTTTGCCAGGGGCATTATCGACAAGGCCGCGATGAAAACCGCCGAGATGGCCGCGCGTGTCGAAGTCGAACGCATTGCCCATACGTTTTCCCAGGCCAACTGGCAGCAGGCCATCGGCTCCAGCGGCACCGCGCGTGCACTGCGCGAAATCCTCGAAAAAAACGGCCTGGCTGAACGCGGCATCACCGCAGACGGCCTGGCGCGGCTGCGCAGCCTGCTGGTCAAGGCAGGGAGCGCCGACGCGCTGGAACTGGCCGGGTTGCGCAACGATCGCCGCCCGGTGATCGCAGGCGGCTTTGCCATCATGTCGGGCCTGTTTGCCGAACTTGGCATCGAGCAGATGGCCGTGGCCGAAACGGCCATGCGCGAAGGCATTCTCTACGATCTGCTGGGGCGCTTTCACAAGCAGGATATGCGCGAGGCCACGGTCGACGAATTCATGCGGCGCTATCACATCGATACCCGGCAGGCGACACGCGTCAAGCACGTGGCGCTTGCGCTGCTGGCTGCAAATGGAGCGGGCAGCGACAACGACGAACGCTTTCTCGACTGGGGCGCACGGTTGCATGAAATCGGCCTCTCGGTCTCGCATGGCGGCTATCACCGCCATTCCGGCTACATCCTGGAAAATGCCGACATGCCGGGCTTTTCACGCTCTGACCAGGCGAGGCTGGCCCTGCTCGCGCGTGCGCAGCGCGGCGTGTTGCTCAAGCTGCCGGAATTTGCTGCAGATTCCGGCCTGTCGGACAACGACCGTTTGCTGGTGTGGCTGCTGCGCCAGGCGGTCATCCTCTGCCGCAGCCGTGCCGATGTGGCGATGCCCGATGTCAAAGTGGAAACCAACGGCAGGAAATTCCGCCTGAGCCTGCCGCAAGGCTGGCTGGAACAGCACCCGCTCACCCAGCGGGCGCTGGAAGAAGAGGCCGTGCATTGGCACGCGGTGGGTGTCAAATATCTGTTTGCCTGATTCCGGGGCAGCCTGATGTGTCGCAGTACCCGCACAGACTGCTCGTCCTGAGCCTGTTGAATGTTGATGTGCAGAAAAATTGCCTGGCAGCGAACGGAAGCGTGTTCTGTTTTGTACTCTTTTGATGCGCCTGGAATGGTTTCGGAAGAACTGCGACACGTATTTAATATCGATTTTGTCGATATTAAATACAAAAAATCATCGTTTGTTGAATGGGTGTTGCATCGATATATTAGGGGCTCCTAATGATTAGTAGAAAAGGACCCTCTCGATGCAAATGGAAGAAGTTCTGGCTCTTGATCCTGCAGGGGATGCCTCGGCGCTTCAGGATCCCCCTGATGTCATTCGTAGCCTCACCGCCCAGGCGGGAATTTCGATCAACGGCGACGCCACTTGGGATATCCAGATATTTGACGAGCGGGTTTATCAGCGCATCCTTGCGAAAGGTTCACTTGGCTTTGGCGAGGCCTATATGGACGGGATGTGGGAGTGTGAACGCCTGGACCAGATGTTCCATCGCCTGCTGAGCGCCAATGTCGAAGACAAAATCGACAACTGGTCACGGCTCCGCCTGCTGGGTGAAATCCTGCGCCACAGCCTGTTCAACCTTCAATCCAGCCAGCGTGCCTTTCAGGTGGGCGAGCAGCATTACGACATCGGTAACGATGTGTTCGAGGCCATGCTCGACCCGACCATGAGCTATTCCTGCGCCTATTGGCATGACGCGGCCGGGCTGCGGGATGCGCAACAGAAAAAACTGGACATGATCTGCCGCAAGCTCGAGTTGCAGCGCGGCGAGCGCCTGCTCGAGATTGGTTGCGGATGGGGCGGGCTGGCCCGTTTTGCCGCGGAGCACTACGGCGTCGAAGTGGTCGGCATCACGGTTTCGAAAGAGCAGCAGAAACTGGCGCGGGAGCGGTGTGCTGGTCTTCCGGTGTCAATCGAGTTGATGGACTACCGGGACCTCACCGATAAATTCGACAAGATCGTTTCAGTGGGCATGTTCGAGCATGTTGGCCCGAAAAACTACACTACCTATTTCGACACCGTACACCGCGCCCTCAAGGATGACGGCCTGTTCCTGTTGCATACCATCGGCAATGCCGTCACTTCACCCAAGACCGACGCATGGATTGACAAATACATCTTCCCCAATGGCAAGCTGCCCTCGGCCAGGGAGGTGTCGTCAGCCCTGGAGCGTCGCTTCCTGATCGAGGACTGGCACAATTTTGGTATGGATTACGACCACACCCTGATGGCCTGGTGGGAAAACTTCGAAACGGCCTGGCCTTTTCTGGAGAAAAAATATGGCAAGCGCTTTTTCCGTATGTGGAAATATTACCTGCTGAGCTGTGCCGGCTTTTTCCGTTCCCGCCAGGGGCAACTCTGGCAATTGGTGCTCAGCAAACCGGAAAAGGGCAGCGTGTATCGTTCGGTGCGCTAAAGCGCAGAACACGAACACAGGATCCCGTTGGCGGATCCTGCGGGATCCTGGTCAGGCTGGTTTGACGATGGAAGGCATCAGCTGCGTCCAGGCTCGTAGCCTTCGTATTGCGGCAGGTCGCCGCTGATCTCTTCCCAGTTGGCCCTGGACCCAACAAAAATATGGGCCTCGGGGCGTTCCTTGATGTCGGAGTCGATGCTGCCGACCCGCACCCGGACCTGATCCGGCTTCGATGCGGTTTTGCTCAGGATTGGAGAACCGCAGATCCTGCAGAAATATTTGGTCTGGCCGGGCGTGGATTCGTAGCCGGTGAGTTCGTCCGCTCCGGCAAGCAATCTGAAGTCGGATGTGCTGACGATGCCGTTGGTGGCGAATGCGCTACCCTGGGCCTTGCGGCATTGGGAACAATGACAGTGCACGATATGGCGAATCGGACCATTGATCTCGAATCGTACTGCCCCGCAAAGACATCTGCCCGTAACCCTGTCCATCTCGCAGCGCCTCGTTTTTTCTTGATTTACAAGCCCAGTTCCGCGTCGGTCGCACTGTGTTCGTACTTGTTCTTCGGCGGCCAGGGACGGCTGCGCCAGTCAGGCTCAAAGACCAGGGATGAACGTGTGCGGCCGGGAGGCAAGGAACCGTTGCCTGCGCCTTTCGAGAAGTCGTAATAGAGCTTGATCACTTCTTCCTTCGTTACCTGCTGCGCGGCCGGATGCGCGAGGCAGGCCTCTGCCCACTGGCGCACTCGAGCGTAGCGCGGCTCGTCGGGCAGGGTGAAGCCTTCGTAATATTCCAGAAACCAGAAGCGCTGGAAGAAAGGCGTGAAAACCGTTTCCGCCCAGCCGAAGTCCTCGAACAGAAACGGGCCGGACGGTGCATGTTCCTGCAGAAAATCGTTCAGCTGCGCATACTGCTTCAGCATGCCTTCGCGCAGGGCATCGCGGCGCGAGGGGTCCTGGTTCCTCAGCCAGCCGAATCCCGGCATGAAGAACTCACTATCCATGCGCGTCAGCATGTTCTCCACCGCGCGCCGCCAGGGGTCGCGCTGGGCGACCGGGCGCTCCGGATAGATCTCATCGAGATACTGCAGGATCACCAGACTTTCCTTGACGATATGGCCATCGGCAGTCTCCAGAACCGGCAGCGCCGTCGGTCCATGCGTTTTCTGCAGCAGCGCCTCAGGCCGGGGTTGCGTGATGTCGATCGACTGAACCTCGATGTCGTCGCGGCGGTCCTTCAGCGTCAGCAGGATGTCCACCCGCTGGCAGAAGGGACAGACGGGCATGTGGTAGAGGATGGGTTTTTTCATGGTTGCAGTGTGGCGAGCACGTTTTGGGTGGCTAACCCCGACGATAGCGTAAACAGGTGGTCCCGTGCACTTTCCGTGCCATGAATAGCGTGACTTATCACGCTCATCCGCTATCTATTGGCCGATCTCCCAGCCGGGATGCTGGAAATAGTTGCCGTAGTGGCGCAAGGACTGCAGCACCGCGAACGCACCGGCCCGCTGCACCTGCACCTTTGGCGAGGTCTGCATCATTTCCGTGCTCTGCATCAGGTCGGCAAGCACGATGGTATGGAAGGCAGCATCGGCATCCTTGCTGAGCCGGCAGTTTTTCACGATGTTGGCGGTTTCCTTGCTCACGGCTGCAGCCAGCTTCTGATAATCCTGGGCGCCGAGGCGTTCTTTCTCGATGGCTTCACGGTTTGCGAGCATCGCTTTGCGGATGTTGTCCATGCCCTGTCGCAACACTTCGTCGGAGGCCCATTTCTGGCCCGGCTTCAACACCGGCGCAGCATGCTGCACTTCATGCTTATGCTCGTGTTCGCTGGCGTAAACCGGAGCGGCAAGCGACACCAGCCCCGTTGCGGCACATATCCCGAGACCTGCCAATCGTAATAGCGTGAGCATCATTTCTCCTTAGCAAAAGCTTGATTATCAACAGGTCCCAGCATGGTGCGCAATGCTTAAAGATTCCTTAAGGGGGGGCTGAACGAACGGGCTTATTTCCGCTCGGGAAGCATGCGTGTCAGCGTATTGTCACCCTTGATGTAGTGATGGTACAAAGCGGCCACTGTATGCAGGCCGATGAGGAAATAGCCTGCAGTTCCCACTGTTTCGTGCAATTCCTTGATCTGTTTTCCGAGGTCCCTGTTTTCACCGATCAGTGCGGGCAATTCCAGACCAAAGAACGGGATCGGCTTTCCGGCGGCACTGAGCATCAGCCAGCCGGTCAACGGCATGCCGATCATCAGCAGGTATAACGCCAGATGCAGCAGCCTGGACGAGAGTTGTTGCAGACCCGGCGGCTCCGGCACGATGGCGGGCGTGGGGCCGGACAGGCGCGCCGCCAGGCGTAGCCAGACCAGTGCGCCCACCAGCAAGCCGAGCATGAAGTGCCAGGTCATCAGCGCCTCGCGAAGATCGCTGCCTTTTTCGAACAGTTCATGCAGATTGACGGCTGCGTACACCGCGACGAACAGCAGCACCATCATCCAGTGAATTCCGATGGAAAGGCAGCCATAGCGGCTTGCAGTGTTTTTCAGGTTCATCATTTTCCTTTTGCGAAAACACAATTATCAATTGCAGTATGGTGCGCAATACTTAAATGTTCCTTAAGAACAGGCGCGACAGGCCGGGCTCCATCAGCCTGCCCGGGGCAGGGCGAAGGGCAGATCTGCCGTGCTGCCGCAACTATTTTGGGGGCTTGTGGCAAATCGGGCCGTCGACCGGATTCTCGGCGCTTTGCACAATGGCGGTGGCGATCTCGTGGACCTCGTCGGGCGTGAAATGCTCCAGCAGGCGGCGCGCCACTGCCGGGGGAATGCGTACGGCGCGGGTGCTGCCATCTTCCAGCGTCACCGTGACGCCGAACGCATGGTGGCTGACCAGTTCCTCGTCCGCCTCGGCGAGCAGCATCTGTTCGTCCATGATCGAATCGTACTCGTCGTCGATGGTGTCCTGCAGGTCATCGGCCAGTCCGTCCGGCAGCTCGACCACAAAGCCTGCGATCTCGTCCTGCCGCATGGTGCTGGCGATGCCGTGCTCCGCCGCAAACGCCATGAAGCGGTCGCGCAGTGCCTCGCTGAAAAACATGTATTCAAAACCCATTGCGTGATCCTCTGGTCCTGTTCTGGGCAGCTAAGCGCCTGCGCGGCGTGCCGTCATCAGGAACACCGGGTAGTCCTGCGTTCCGCTTTCGCGTTCCTTGGTAATGGTGAATACCGTCTGAAACTGCGCGTCGGTAAACCCCGCCTGTGCGGTGCGCCGACCCAGATCGGTCTGATCGAACCCATGGTGCACATCGACTTCCTGCCCGTGAAACGAGCCGTCCTCCTGGTCCAGGTCGGCGATGCACAGATAGCCGCCGGGGTTCAGCAGGTCGTGGAAGACACGCAGGATATGGTCGGTGTCGGGCACATGGTGCAGCGTCATCGCGGTGACGATCAGATCGAAGGTCTGCGCCGGCAGCGGGTCGGCGAGCAGGTCCAGCTTCAGCGGCGTCATGTTCATCACGCCCTGCGCAGCGATCTTCTCGGCCACGACTTCGAGCATGCCGCTCGAATTGTCCGCCATCAGGATCGCGCCGAGTTCATCCTTGAGCGGAAAGGACAGCAGTCCGGTGCCGCAGCCATAGTCGAGGGCGCGCATCTGCCGGTGCAGGGGCACGGCTTTGCGGACGGCATTCGCAATCTTGAGTCCGCGTTCCTGGAATACCGGGTTTTCGTCCCATTGGCGGGCTTTGCTGTCGAAATGGGCGGCGTCGAGCTGAATGGGCGGTGTATGGGTCATGGTGTTTGAATGAATGATTCGCGGCTGCATCAATGCGTGAAGCCGCTGAAGGTCCAAGTTTAACGTCTTCAGATTTTCAGTACAGCCGCCCAGCGTGTCAGTTTTGCTTCAAGCGGCATCGCCGCATGGGCCGGGCTGGTCGAGGGCAGCGTTTCAGTGCGGATGGCGCGTGCCGTGTCCGGCAGGCCGGGCAGTACAAGCCGGCGATAGAGATCGGCCGCCTTGCCGCCGTTGAAGCAGATCAGCCCGATGCCCGGATGGGACGCGAGGAACGAGGCGAAGTCATTGGGCACCACGCTCGAATGCACGATCGCAGCGTCGAGGCTGCCCGGCCGCTGTGCCGCAGCGCAGACATCCCACAGGGCAATCCCGTTCTGCACAAGGCATTGCGTGCGCTCCGCGTAGGGTAATTCCGGGTTTGCACCGACAAGGCGGCCCATGATTTTCCAGAACGCATTCTGCGGCAGAGCGTAGTACTGCTGGCGCTGCAACGAAACCTGTCCGGGCAGGCTGCCGAGGATCAGCACACGCGCATGTGTGCCAGCGATGGGTGGGAAGCCGGTGTCATGCATGGGCTAAGGCAAACGTTCAAAACCCGTCAGCCGCACATCCACGCTCAGCGACAGCGCCGTCAATGCCGCAGCCTGCGCACGGCCCCCGGCCTTGGCGCGGTAGAGATGCGGCGTCATGGTCAGCAGGTCGGCAATCTGCTCGGCATGGGTCAACTCGATGGAAAAGTGCAGCGTCTCCCTCGGCAGGCGGGCAAAGCCTGCCGGGGTGGGCATCTCGGCCGTGCGTTCCGGCTTCAGGCTGGGGTAGATGATCTCGCGCAGTTCGCGCAGATGATCCGGCCCGGC
>JANJUT010000275.1 GCA_024710445.1 Thiobacillus sp. | reverse complement strand
GTCTCCATCGCGCGCCGCCTGCAGGACCCGCTGGCCGAACTGGTCAAGATCGATCCCAAGTCGATCGGCGTCGGCCAGTACCAGCACGACGTCAGCCAGTTCGATCTGGCGCGTTCACTCGATGCGGTGGTGGAGGATTGCGTCAACGCCGTCGGAGTGGATGTGAACACCGCCTCGGTGCCGCTGCTCGCCCGCGTTTCCGGCCTCTCCAACAGCGTGGCGCAGGCCATCGTCACCCACCGCGAATTCACCGGCCGCTTTTCCAGCCGCGCGCAACTGCTCGACGTGCCGCGCCTGGGCGCAAAAACCTTCGAGCAGGCAGCAGGCTTTTTGCGCATCATGGATGGCAACGATCCGCTCGACGCCTCAGCCGTCCACCCCGAATCGTATCCGCTGGTGCAAACGATCCTCGCCGACATCAAGCAGGACCTCAAGAACGTGATCGGCAACAGCAGCCTGCTGAAATCGCTCAACCCGGCCAGATACACCGATGCGCAATTCGGCCTCCCCACCGTCAGCGACATCCTCAGGGAACTTGAAAAACCCGGCCGTGACCCGCGCCCGGAATTCACCACCGCGACCTTCAAGGATGGCGTGGAAAAACTCGCCGACCTCAAGCCCGACATGATCCTGGAAGGCGTCGTCACCAACGTCGCCGCCTTCGGCGCGTTCGTCGACATCGGCGTGCATCAGGATGGGCTGGTCCACATCTCGGCGCTGGCCAACACCTTCGTCAAGGATCCGCACACTGTCGTCAAGGCCGGACAGATCGTGAAGGTCAAGGTGCTGGAAGTGGACGAGAAGCGCAAACGCATCGCGCTGACGATGCGGTTGAGCGATGCGGCGGAGAAGACAGGCGACAAGCCACAGACGGCGCAGCGGCCGCAGCGCGACAGCCGCGGTCAGGGCAGGCCGGCAGGCGGCAAACCGAACCGTGCGCCCGCCTCAGCGCCGATGGGCGGCGCCATGGCAGCAGCGTTCTCGAAGTTGAAGGGGTGAGATTTTGTTGTCGTAACAACCGACTTCAAATCTTTCCCCTGACGGCAGCGCTCAACTCTCTTCGTTGTTCGAATTTTCGAGATACTGCTTGAGCGCAACGGCATGGTTATATTCCGTATCCCTGGCGGCATAGACGAGTGTCACCACGCCACGGCGTACCTGCTCGTTGAGTTGTTCGACGGCTCCAGGATTGCTGTCGAGTTCCGAATAATAACGATCGCGAAAATCGGCCCACTTCGCTGGATCATGGCCGAACCACTGGCGCAGGGATGTACTGGGCGCAACCTCCTTGAGCCACAGGTCCATATGCGCCGCACGCCTGGACACGCCGCGTGGCCAGAGGCGGTCGACGAGGATACGAAATCCATCATGCGGACCGGGCGCCGCATAGACACGCTTCAGCCGAATGGACATCTGGATTTTCGAAGCAGTGCTTTGACGTGGCCCATGAATCCACCTGCCAGCATGGCGTCACCGCGTTTTTTCAAACCGGTTGCGCATCAGCTGGCCCATGTGGTCAGGCTGAACACTGCTACCACAGCATCACCATCACCAGAAGCAGCGCCCAGGCAATGAGGCCGACACCGATCACCGTCTGCACGATGGCGCCGGCGGTGATGTCTTCAAGCGTGTGGCACAAGCCCTCGACACCGTGGTAGATGATCCCGCAGGAGAGTCCCAGCGCCGCGAGCGAAAGCCCTGCGTTGAATGCCAGGCTTGGAACCAGCAGTCCGAGTGACGAGAGCCAAAGCGGGATAGGGGCAATGGCCGCCAGAAGGTAGGCGTCGTGATAATCGATCTTCAACTGATTGCTTTCGGCAACCTGCTTGATCAGCCAGCCCATCCCCAGGAAGGTCAACATCTCGGCAAGAAAAAAGACCACCGCGATCTCGCCCCAGGCTTTGCCCGCTGCCCCCTTGAGAAACACTTCGGAATAGTTCGAGCCTGCGTAGTACAGCATGCCCGGCGGCAGCAACGACAGCGGCAGGACAATGAAGGCGAACACCTTGAGCAGCCCGGGATGGATTTTCTCCAGTTCGGGCCAGCCTTGCGTGGTGGAAAATGGCAATTTTGAAAGGGAAACGAGGTTCATGGCATTTCTCCTGATTAATCTGGCACCGTTAACATCCGTTCGTTCATCATGGCAAAATACATCACACTATGATATTTATTAGGCCATCGATCAACCCATGTCAAGAACCGATTCAAGCAAGCCGCAGCCTCTTGGTAAATCCGAATACGAACGGATATCCCGCTTCCGCTATCGTCTGCGTCGTTTTTTGCGCATCAGCGAGAAATTGTGCAAAGACCAGGGCTTGACCCCCTTGCAATATCAGTTGCTCCTGCACGTGAAGGGATTCCCGGACCGGGACTGGGCCTCCATTGGCGAACTGGCGGAGCGCTTGCAGGCGCAACACAACGGTGTGGTTGCCCTGATCGACCGCTGCGAAAAGCTGGATTTGGTGACACGCAATCCCGGCCGTCATGACCGTCGTGTCGTGGAAGTCCACCTGCGCCCCAAGGGAGAAGAAATGCTGGCCCGCATTGCCGCCCAGCACCAGGATGAGCTGCAGCTGTTTTTGGGGGCGTTTGCCCAGGCGGACGACGCCGCCATTCCGTAACAATCAGGCTCGAAACGCCTATCTGGCCCTCCCCCGAAAACCGCCACAAAAACCAGCAACCAGTCGATCGCGGGCGCGAGCGCATGCCGGTGAACCAGGGCAGCACTGGCCCGTTTTTGATTCCGCGTCCGCCATGCGCGTGGCAACGGCACATGGGTTGATGGTGTCGGAACAATCCGGGATGGCTCAGCCTGATCCGATTGATCCTTTGTGGTAAAAGGCAGTATCTGATCCCCGCCCAATCCAGCCCCTCGCCATGACCATGCCGCTCGAACTCGCCGCCCTCTGGTCTGACATCGGGCTGCCCTTTGCCTGGGGCGGGCTCGTCGGCCTGGTATTTTCGCTGGTCGGCGCGGCGGGTGGCATCCTCGCCTCGTTCGGGCTGATTTCCGTGCTGGGACTGACCGACGCCAATCAGGTCAAGCCGATGGCGCAGGTGCTGACGCTGGCAACCCCGCTGGTGGCCGTGCCCAGTTATTTGCGTCAGTGCCGGCTGGTGCTCGGTCTGGCCGTCATTCTGGCTTCGGGCGGCTTGCTCGGTGCGCTGGTCGGCAGCCGCCTGTCCATGCATTACCTGTCCGACCTGTCCGATTTCAAGCCCATCTTCGCCCTTCTTGTCCTGTTTATTGCGGCCCAGCTGGCCTGGTCATTGCGCCCGCGCACCCAGGCATCAGGCGCCTCGGCACGGGCAGCCGCCGCCTTCGAAGGCCTGGTGCTGCAAGGCGAGCAACCCTGCCAGATGGGCGTTCAACATCTGCGCGGGTCGTGGCAACGAATTGAGTTTGAGTTTGGCGGCGAACTATTTCACTATCACCCGCCCGTCGCCTTTGCGGCCGGATTCATGATCGCCGCCATCGCAGCGGCACTGGGGGTGGGCGGTGGATTCCTGCTGGTGCCCTTCATGGCCATGGCGTTGCGCCTGCCCATGTTTGTGGTGGCCGGCACGGCCGCCCTGGCCATCTTCATCAGTTCATCCGCCTCAATCGCCAGCTACATGGCCATGGGCGTGCAGCTCAACTGGGGACTGCTGCTTCCCATGCTGGCAGGCACAGCCTTGGGCGCCTGGCTGGGTCCACACATCAGCCGCTACTTCAGGGAAAGCTGGTTGCGCATCCTGCTGGCAGTCGTGCTGCTGGGCATCGGGGCAAAGTATCTGATCGGGTAGTACGCGTTAAACAGCCAGCACAGGTAGCGCCCGCGCCCGCAACTGCCCGCACCCGCCATCGACTTCCTGACCCGCGGAGTGGCGCAGCTTGGCGAGCACGCCGCGCCGGTGCAGGCTGCGCGCCATCTCGGCCGCCCGCTCCCAGCTGGGGCGGCGGAAGTCGAAACCCGCGACGCCTTCGACGCTGTTGTAGGGAATCAGATTCATCAGCGCGTATTTGCCGGCCAGCAGGCGGACAATCCCATCCAGCTCGGCTTCGCTGTCATTGATCCCTTCGAGCAGCGTCCACTGGTACTGGATCGGGTAACCGGTGCGGCGGGCATAGGCCTCGCCCAGCTCGACCAGTTCGGCCGGCGCGATGTCGGGGGCTTTGGGCAGCAGACGGCGGCGCAGGGCGGCATCGGTGGTGTGCAGGGAAAGCGCCAGCGCAGGCTTCACCGTGGACTGCGGCAGCCGCTCGAACACGCGCCGGTCGCCGACGCTTGAAAACACCAGGTTCTTGTGGCCGATGCCGCCCTCCACCCCCAGAAGCTCGATGGCGTCCAGCACGTTGTCCAGATTGTGCGCCGGCTCGCCCATGCCCATGAACACCACCTTCTTCACCGGGCGGCGGCTGCGCGCCAGCACCACCTGCGCGACGATCTCCGCACCGGAGAGCTGGCGCAAGAGACCGGCACGGCCGGTCATGCAGAACACGCAGCCCACCGCGCAGCCGGCCTGGGTGGACACGCACAGGCCGTCACGCGGCAGCAGCACGCTTTCCACCGTCTGGCCATCCGCCAGTGCCACCAGCAGGCGGGCCGAGCCGTCCTCGCCGGGATGTTCGGAATGCACCCGCGCCAGTGCGTTCAATTCATCGAACAGGCCCGGCAATTCGTTGCGCAGGCTCAGCGGCAGAAAGTCCTCGGCGCGGCGCCGTTTGGTATCGAGCGAGCGACCCTGCACCCACGCCCGCAGCACGCGCCCCTCGTGGCAGGGCGCGGCGCCCAGATCACGGAGACGGTGTCGGAGTTGGGAGAGTCGCATGGCGGGCGGGATGGTAGCACGGGAGATTCGGCCGAATCAGTAGACGAATCGAGGGGCAGACCACGGTTTGGCTTGGCTTCAAAAGACCCCATCACGAAATACCATAGTTCTGAGCCAGCCCCATTTATTTCCGATGCAATGCATGGCCCGTTTTATGACCACATTCATAGTATGGAAACATCACAGCCCCGCACGTTTAATTACCACAAACGACAGGCCATTCTGTCATTGCCACATGATTCTTGTTAGCTATATTGCGGTCCAGAGAACGGTTTGTAATGAACGGGTAAATACACCGACAAATACATGTGACCGAAACAAGTGGTCACAGACGTGCAGCGTCAAAGCCGCACAAGTGTAGGCGTGGATTACAAAGTATGGAGGTTTGTCATGAAAAAGCTTATTGCAATAACTGCACTGTCGATACTGGCAGTTCCTGCCTTTGCCGATACTTGGGGCAATGGTAATACGGACGTATATGGCACCATCCTGAATAGCGATAGCCAGTCATTCATGGGTACCAGCCTTGCAGACAGTCCACCCAAGGTAAACATCTATGGAGGCTTTGCCTCACAGGATGCGATGGATGGCTTTAAGACTGGCCGTGCGAGCCCGGAAAAAGGGCGCGCGGATGAATATGGTTCCATCCTGGTAGAAACTGGGGTTCGTCCTGAGTGATACCCGGATTTCCGAGAGCGGCCGGGTACGCCCGGTCGTTTTTTTGTCTGCGCCAGGCGATCAATATCAGCAAAATTGAACCTAAGCGCCTGATGGATGCCTCATCGAACAGGAATTAACCGTGGAGTGATGCTGCCATGCGGCATGGGTTCTTTGCATTACTGACCTGCCTCGTGTTGGTGCAACCGATGCCTGCACGGGCCGAGCATTATTGGGATGTCACGGCATCACAATGGACACATCAGGTGCTAAAAATAACGGTTATCCGCCAGAATGGGAGCACTGAATACGGCTCAGCTGTTCCGCTGGCTGGAGATCGCTTTGTGACCAACTGCCATGTCATTCGGGACGCTCGGGATATCAAGGTGGAAACGCCCCTGGAAACCTGGTCCGCCAAGTCGGACATGCGTGACGTCTACCGTGACCTGTGTTTTTTGAACGTGCCGGGCTACAAGGCGAGCCCTACTCCCGTAACCCCGTTAGACGAAGTAAAAGTCGGCATGTCTGTCGTAGCAGCGGGTTATTCGGGTGGAAAATTCAAGCTGACGCGGGGCAAGATCGTCGGCTTGTATACCTGCGAATGCGATGGCGGCAAAGTCATCCAGACCACTGCCGAATTTGATCCAGGCGCGAGTGGTGGTGGACTGTTCGATTTGCAAGGCCGGCTGGCTGGCATACTAACTTTCAAGGCCAAAATCGGCGGCAAATTCCATTTCGCACTGCCGGTCGGCTGGTTGCGGCATCTGGCCTCAAACAATGTCCAACCCATCATGACGGGCGATACTTTCTGGGAAAAACCCGGTCAGGAAAGCGCATATTTCTTGGCAGCCTGTGATCTGGGCGCGAAAAAAGACTGGTTCAATCTGGACAGGGTTGCCGGCGAGTGGATAAAACAGGAGCCCGACAATCCGGAAGCATGGATGGCATTGGGCCGCGCCCGTACCGGATTGAACAAAAAGGAGCTGGCGATTACCGCGTTTCAGCGGGTGCTGCTGCTCGAATCCACCCATGCCGAGGCACATTGGGAATTACAGGTTCTGGAAATGCAGATCGGCGCCGATACGCCGGGTTTAAAGGAATAGCGCTTGGGCTGTTTACGACTTTTCCCTTTTTTCGGCTTTCCGACTGCGCCAGAGATTAATTGTGTCTTATGTATCCAACCCCCCATTTATTCGATGCCAAGGCAGTTAGTACGATGAGCCCAAAGGATCTGGAATTGCTTGTCACCCGGGAGATGCCATTTGGCATGCACAAGGGAAAAATCATTGCGGACCTGCCTGGCAATTACCTCAACTGGTTCGCGCGCAAAGGATTCCCTGTGGGTGAAATTGGCTGCTTGCTGGCCCTGATGCAGGAAATCGACCACAACGGCCTGTCGGACATCCTCACGCCACTCAGGTAGCGATCAGGCAATCTTCCCGGGCGGCCTGAGTAAGCGTTATTTCAGATGGATGGAGCGCATGGGACGGCATAGTCGGCAAAAAGCCAGGGAGATACTGAACAAGCTGGTTTGCTGTGTGGTTCGACAAGCCTGTCCTGAGTAACATCGAGGCACTCGCCACGAACGAAATCAATTACCAGCCATTCGCCCCTGTCGAAGGGAGCCTGTCGAAGGACTTGTTCAGAATCGCCTTAAGGCTCGATGACGAAAGAATTTTCTTCAGTAATCTTGCCGACAAAAGAAGTCAAAAGCAGCTTGTTGTCAAAGGACAGATTCTCGAAAGACAAGCCGATCTTGCGCCCGCCATTGTCCGAGTGGTTACTGTGGCGAAGCTTGGCCACTATGTTGACGTTGGCGTGAACGTCATCGAAGTTGATCGGGAATGCCAGGTCGAAAAGACCGCCAATCACCCCCAGGGAACGGGGCGATACAACCATGGCGCCGGCAACGCTTAAATCGATGATCGAGACCTCAAGCGGATTGTTCTGGCCGCTGGGCGAGATGGTTGCGGGCAAGGCGGTTTTCATGCGCATCGATTTGCGCACCTTTTTTGCTGTTGCCGCATCCGGGTAAGCAAAGAGCACATGGGCAAAGGGCGCCTTGAAGACATTCAGGGCCGGCGCAGTGAAGGAGAAATCGGTCTGGCCCGTGAAGCCTTGAATCAAATACTCTTCGCCAATACTGATTTCCGTCTTGAGGCTATCCGTACCGCTTGGCGTCAGCATCACGCCCTTGCCTTCGATGGCCGCGACGAATTGCACCTCATGTACCGGTGCGCCTTCGTGCATTCTCTGAATGTTCAGAAAAAGCCCCGGACGCAGTCGCAATGTTTTCAAGCTGACTTCAAGCAGCTCACCACCATTCAAATCATCAGACATCAGAGCCTCTTTAAAAACGCGATTGAACGAAAGGCATGCATCGCATGCGGGCCTTATCTATTTTTGCAGTACAAGGGGAGAACTCAGGATCAATTCGATCCCGATTCCTTTAATCGGCGGTTTCTGACCAAGCTTGAGCGGCCCGGTCTTCGGTCCTGGGTTCCCTGGTGTGATGCGTACGGATACGCTGGCGGGGCTTTCCATCGCCCCCCCTGGCGATTGTTGCCATTCATGAAGTGTCCGGGAAACCCGGGCCGGCTCAGTCCGGCCCTTTTAATTCCATGAACCGGGCCAGGATCGGACCGCAAATCACGCCCAGGGCCAGACGCAGGCTATTGCTCGGAATCACCATCGTGCCCGGACGCGACATGGTGGCGTCGGGAATGCGCTCGAGCAAATCGGGGAAATCATGGCGCTCGCGTTCGCGGAAATGGATGATGCAGAGCGATTCGTCGGGCAGCGGCACGTCGCGCGCGATGAACGGGTCGGAGGTGTCCACCAGCGGCACGCGCTGGATATTGATATCGGTCAGGCCGAACTGGGGAACGATGTAATGGATGTAGTCGTCCATGCGGCGCAGGATGGTTTCCACCGATTCCTCGGGCGAGCACGTGCCCTTTTTGTGGTCGCGGTGGATCTTCTGTATCCACTCCAGGTTGATGGCAGGCGCCACGCCGATCAGCAGATCCACATGCTGGGCCACGTCGACACCCTGGCGCCCCACGCGACGGTCGATTTCCGGTGGAAAGTGGCACGAATCGACCTTGCGGCGGGTCCAGGTGTTGGCCATCAGTCCGCCATGCTGGCCCTCGTAGAACAGAAGATCGCTGCCCGGCTGCAGGGGCGACCACGGCGTGAACTCTCCCGACGGCACGCCCAGCTCCCTGCCACGTTCGGCCGTGTGCGCATACTGGCGATAAACGCCACTGCCACATTCGCCATAGGTCCGGAAAAAGGATTCCAGCTCCGGGAAGTGATTGCAATCGGGGCCGAACCAGGAAATGTTGCGGCCACAGCTCCGCGCTTCCTCGAGCAGGGCGGTGAACTGCCGCTCGGTATAGCGCCGGAAACCGTCGCCGTGAACGATCGCGGGCTGGATGTTCAGGCGCTCGAAAATGAACTTGAACGCGTGGCGTATCGTGGACAGGCCGGCTCCGGACGAGCCGGTCACAGCGATGATGGGATGCTGCCGGGACATGGTTTTTATTCCCCCAGATTGGCCGGACGGCCGCAGGGGACAAAGTGTAACCCGGCGCAGGTCACGAAGGACAGGATTCGATCATCGTCGCGCAGGGCTGACCTTCACTGTGGCTTTGCAAAACCTGTCCCAGGCGTTTTGTCATCAATTCGCAGCGTAGGAAAACTCGACAGCTTCAAAGGGCAGACCATTTTCCCGGGTGCAACAAACGACCGCGAGGTCATCAGGAAAGTAGTTGCAGGGTGCGACGGTGTGCTGACGGTATTGGCACCTTGGGGCATACAGCAATACTCCTCTGGAACAGCACAGGCCGTAATGGACTTGGCAACAATTAAAAGGACCAGGGTCGAATTGTTTTGCTCGGTCTCCGCTGGAAATTTATTCGCAATCAAAGGGTGGCCCGTATGTTCGTTCCCTAGAAGACAGGCCCCAGTCACCCGGGGATTCACTGCTTCAAAAATATGGCACCAAGAGGGGCACGATTAAACAGTGGCGCGGTGCGAATGGAGTCTGGCCCCGTTCATTTGCACATTGAAGCTGAAACGATGGGGGAGGAAGGGTATTATTCAGGGCGCACGTTTCGCCCTTGAGGGGCGTCAACAATAATTAAGTCGACTGCAATAATAACAACAGCGGGGAACAGAAAATCGGGATGGGTTCTTTGAGCTGCACGCGCCAGCGTGTCTGGCTCGGGGGCCAATTATTTGTTGGTTTTTCTGTGGGGGGAGTATGAATATGCGTTCCTTGTTTTTATCGATTGGGGTGGTCATTCTGGCCGTGGGTTGTGCGGCGCCGCGCCAGCATTTTGTCGAATTGGACAAGTCAGCCGTCAATGGCAAAGCGGGCAAGGTGGGGGTCGCCATGACGCCGCTTCCGAAGCCCGACACACGGTTCCCGGGCGCGGATTGCCTGCTTTGCATCGCTACGGCCTCGCTGCTGAATTCCTCGTTGACCAGCCATACGCAAAAGCTGCCGCCCGAAGGCTTGCCTGAGCTCAAAGACGCGATCGCCGATCTAATCCGGAAAAACGGTGGCGAGGCTGTGGTGATTACAGATGAAATGAAGATCGACGCACTACCCGATTTCGAGAAAAAGGGTCCCAACATTGCGCGCAAGGATTTCTCCGGTCTGAAGCAGAAATACGGCATCGATAAAGTTCTGGTGCTCGACGTTCCGGTTCTCGGCATGTACCGCTATTTCTCGTCCTATATCCCGACGAGCGACCCGCGAGCAGAATTGGAGATAAGCGGCTATCTCGTCAATTTGAGCAACAACACTTACGAGTGGCATCAGACGTTCAGCGAGTCCAAGGGCACCGACGCCAACTGGGATGAGCCGCCCAACTTTCCGGGGCTGACGAATGCTTATTTCCAGACGATTGAATTGGGCAAGGACAGGTTGCTCGCCACGTTCAAATGAGGACGCGCGCAGGGCATGAAATGTCGCTGCAGCCGCTTCGCTGCGGACGTGGGGGGCGGGTCACTGTTCGGATGGGAAAGGCGCTTGCAGCGTATTGCTGCGTGATGGCGCTAGGGCTCGCCAGTTGCTGGGCGGCTGATTCGACGGAATCCGCTCCCGGCGTTGGGGACGCGACCAGTGAACGCAGCTGGTCGCTGAAATTGCCGGATGACGGCAAGGTCGTGTTCAGCGGCGCGCTCGACTACGCGGGTGGGAGTGCAGGCTCGAGTTTCATGCCGTATCCGGCACCCAATGCCGTCGCTTTTGTTGCTGCGGTCGTTACGCATGGGCTGATCGTCGACTCGCAAAAGAACAGCCAGAGAAAAAAGGCGCAGGAGTATGCGGACAAGGTTCTGGATCCGTATCAATCCATACTGGGCACCGTTTCGTATCAGCAGCTGGCGCGGCTATGGGCCGAGGATTTGCAGCCTGGAGCGCGCAGGAAACTGGTTGGCACCACGGATTCGCCGGGGAGTGATGATTGGCTGATAGAAGCCACCCCGGTTTTCCTGATGGCGCAGGATCGTCGAACGCTCACTCTTGATGCCCTCGTTTCCATACGCGCACCGGGCGCCATCAAAAACGCCTATCAGAATCGCATTCGCGTGATATCACCGGCCGTGGGGAACGAAGATCCGGCCGGAGCGTGGGCTGCGGAGGAGGGCAAGAAACTCAAGGAAGTCAGTGCATGGCTATTGTCCGAGTCCCTCAATATTGCGATGCGCACGGCGATTGACGGAAGCAGCAATAACGACCAGCCATTCAGGACGATCCGATACCTCGAAGGTACGGCGGAAAAAATGGAACGAGCGCAACTGGTCAGCGAGCACTGTGGCAGGCTGGTAATCAAGACGTTGCGAGGTTCACTCATGTCGGTACCGGTCAGGGCGTCGACAACGACTGGCAGCAACGGCGGGAAAATGGCGTGCGCAAACGCAAAAGACAAGACCTCGTATCCTTCCCCTGCCAACCTTGAAAGCCCTGAGGATAAATTACCTCGCGTGATCGAACAGGCTGAGTCGGGAGA
>JANJUT010000093.1 GCA_024710445.1 Thiobacillus sp. | reverse complement strand
CCGCCCGCGCCGAGGTGGCGGCATTGATTGGCGCATTGCCCACGGAAATCGTCTTCACCGGCTGTGCCACCGAAGCCAACAACCTGGCACTGCTGGGGGCCGCGCGGGCAGCACTGCCCGGCGGACGCAAATTGTTGGTGACTTCAGCCATCGAGCACCCCTCCGTGCTGCAACCCCTGCGCCATCTGGCACGACAAGGCTGCTCCGTCATCGAGCTGCCGGTGGACGCGGCCGGCAGAGTGCAGTTGAATCAAGCAGCGACCGTCATCACGCCGGAAGTGGCGTTGGTGTCGGTCATGCTGGCCAACAACGAGACCGGCAGCCTGCAGGACGTGCGCGCGCTGGCCGATCTCGCCCATGCCGCGGGTGCGTCGATGCACGTGGATGCGGCCCAGGCCGTCGGCAAGGTGGCGGTGGACGTGAAGGCATTGGGCGCCGACCTCCTGACCCTGGCCGGCCACAAGTTTTACGCACCCAAGGGCGTGGGGGCGCTGTATGTTCGAACGAACGTCACCATCGAACCGATCCAGTTCGGCGCCGGCCACGAACACGGCCTGCGTCCCGGCACCGAGAACGTGCCGCATATCGTCGCCTTGGGCGAGGCGGCACGGCTGGCACGGACAACACTGACGCAGGAGGCCGCACGCATGACAGTGCTGCGCGACCGCCTGCACGGACTGCTCGCCGCCGTCATTCCCGGTCTGCAACTCAATGGTCACCCGACCGAACGCCTGCCCAACACCCTCAACATTTCCTTCCCCACTGCTGCGGGATGGCAGGTGCTGGCCGCGGCCCCCAGCGTAGCCGCGTCCACTGGTTCTGCCTGCCATGCAGGCGACCATGCGGTGAGCGGCGTACTCGCGGCGATGGGGCTGACACGGGAGGCGGCCGCGGGTGCGGTGCGGCTGTCGCTGGGTCGGTTCACGACCGAGGGCGAAATCGACACGGCGGCCGAAGCATTGATCAGCGCCTGGAAGTCGCTGGCGGGATGAACCCCGCCGACTACGACGCCTGGTACGACACCCCGCGCGGGCGCTGGATCGGCGAGACCGAATACGCACTGGCCGTGCGGCTGCTCGCGCCGCAGTTGGGTGACAGCCTGCTCGACGTTGGCTGCGGCACCGGCTGGTTCACGCGTCGGGCCGCGGCTGACAATCTCCAGGTCACCGGGCTCGATCCCAATGCCGACTGGCTGGATTACGCGCGCGCCCACAGCAGTCCGGCCCTTAACTGGGTTGAAGGCGATGCGAGCGCGCTGCCGTTCGCCGACGCCAGCTTCGATCATGTGCTCTCGATTGCCGCGCTGTGTTTCGTCGACGACGAGCGGCAGGCCGTCGCCGAATGTGTACGGGTGGCGCGCCACAGTTTTGCAATCGGCTGGCTCAACCGTTCCAGCCTGCTGTACTGGCAAAAAGGTCGGGGTGGCGGCAGCGGCGCCTATCGCGGCGCCCGCTGGCATACCGCAGGCGAAGTGCGCGCGCTGTTCTCCGGCTTGCCGGTGCGCAACCCGAAGCTGCGCTCGGCCATTTTTCTGCCTTCAGAAACCGGTTTCGCCACTTTATTGGAGCGAGGCACGCCCAAAGTGCTGCCATGGGGCGGGCTGCTGATCGTGGCTGGTGAGAAAAACTGATTTGGAATTCGAAGGAGAAAGGCCAGAATGATTGCAGCATCGGTGACGGTTTAGCTGACCGACGCAAACGTTCGAAGGTATTTCGCAGTCCGGGGGCGCCACTCGTGCTTAACAGTTGTGAGTGACTTTCCAGCCCTTGGCGTGCCAAGATCGAATCGACTCAACCATTCCACTCCACACCTCGCTTTTACATGCCCGAAGTCCGGATAAGCTTTCTCGTGGCCCTTGCGTTATCGCTGGGTGTTCACGCAGGCCTGCTGGCGCTATGGGCGGTCAAGGCGCAACTACCCGACCCGGCATCGGCAGTCTCAGAGCCCCTGCAGGTCAACCTCATGAGCGCGCCTGTCCAGCAGAGGGAGCCGGTCTCCAAGGCGGGGGCGGAAACTGTCCACATCGAACAATCCGCAAAACCACGCGCCAACCTCGCCATCCCATCGCCGTTAGACGCGGAGGATAAGGAGCACGTTCGCATCACGGCTTCCATGCCGCCCTCTCCCACACCCGAGGAACAGTTGGCTTCCATGCCGGCGCCGCCCGCTCCAACCGCAGAAGAATGGGCACTGGCCTCCACCTACACACTCAAGAACAGCAAGCGTTACCGATACAACTGGGGCCAGCAGGTTCGCAGCATGATGGGAACAGCAGTGGAAGGCGTTCGGCAGGGGCTGGTGCGCTTCCGTATCGAGATCGCACCCGACGGCAAGCTCGCCAAGGCGGAAGTGCTGTGGTCGACCTCGGAGCTCGTCGAGAAGCTTGCCTTGCAGGCGATTCGATCCATGCCGCCGCTGCCGCCCACGCCGACGGGCCAGCCGCTGGTTTTCGAGAAGACCATCGCATTTCTGCCGTTCGAGATGGGCTGGCCGCCCATCTACAAGTACGACTGTCTTCCGGATCCACCGTCTTTCCATAACCCGTTCGCGTGGAATGGTTCCTCGCCCCAGCGCACTTCGCAAGCACGTCAGGAAAACGCTTCACCCTCGCGCAGCGACACCCCACAGACCGAGTGTCCTGATTCCGTACCAGACTCCATCGAGGCAGAGGAGAAGGACATGGAACGCCAATTCAAGGAATGGGGTGCGGCGCGATTGAACGGGGGCGATTGAGTTCTTCAAGGATGACGGTTTTGGCCGACGACCCGGCATCCGCCACTAATGTTGGAAGGTGGTTCTACCGCGGATTTCAGACGCAAGGCAGGCCGAGGTTCGTATGCCTGCAAAGGGTCGAGGCCGGCCACTGAACTAGGTAAAGCCGCCAAGGCTTCTGGCCGATTGTGTGAATTCGACGTGGTGCCCGTAAGCCGGCGCTGGCAAATTTCACTGGATGGCTCAAAGGCTGCTTTTGGGCGCCACCCCAAAAAGGCAGCCCCCGGCCAATTTCCGACGGTTAGGTTGATCATCGCGACCGTTCCAGTCACCAGCCTAAACCGGACGCCCGTAGCCAGACGTGGGATGTCCGCTTTGCGGGAATGTGCCTCATTAGGTGCCACCGGCAAAATGGAGCGAACTAACGGACGG
>JANJUT010000252.1 GCA_024710445.1 Thiobacillus sp. | reverse complement strand
TGTCCGGCCGTCGTCCGGATAAGGATTTCGTACTAGCCCATATACGCATCAAGTTTGCCGCTGCCCGCGCCAACTGCCAGCCGGACTGGTTGTCTGAGCAGAAGCGCGACGCCATTGTTGCAGCCTGCGAAAAAATCCTTGCCGGTGAGTATATCGATCAATTCGTGGTCGACCGCTTTCAGGCGGGTGCCGGCACCAGCCACAACATGAACAGCAACGAAGTCATCGCAAACCTCGCCAACGTGGCGCTGGGCGGTGAAAAAGGCACCTACAAGCCGGTCAACCCCAACGACGACGTCAACATGGGGCAGTCGACCAACGACACCATCCCCACCGCCATCCGGCTGGCCGTGCTGGCCAAGCTGCCGCGCCTGACCACAGCGGTGCATGCCATGACCATGGAATTCATGCGCCTGGCCGAGCGCGAAAAGGACACCGTCAAATCCGGCCGTACCCACTTGCAGGATGCGGTACCGACCACACTGGGGCAGGAATTCGCCGGCTACGCCTGGACGCTTGCCCGCTGCGAAGCTGCGCTCGATGCAGTGCGCCCCGCACTGTGCGAAATCGGCCTCGGCGGCTCGGCCGCCGGCACCGGACTCAACACCTCGCCCGACTACCCGGCGCGCGCCGCGGCCGAACTGGCGCAACTCACCGGCGAACCGATCCGCGTCGGCCAGTTGGTTGCGCAGATGCAATCGATGAACGATCTCGCACGGTTGTCCGGCGAAATCCGCAACCTTGCGCTGGAACTCACCCGCATTTCCAACGACCTGCGCCTGCTGGCTTCCGGCCCGCGGACCGGCCTCGGCGAGATCCAGTTACCGCCGGTGCAGCCCGGCTCGTCCATCATGCCCGGCAAGGTCAACCCGGTCATGTTCGAGATGCTCAACCAGGTCTGTTTCCAGGTGTTGGGGCAGGATGCCGCCGTGTCCTACATGGTGCAGGCCGGGCAGATGGAACTCAACGTGATGATGCCTGCCATGGGCAGCGCGCTGTTCGACGCCATGGACTGGCTCACCAACGCCATGAACGCCGCCACCGAAAAGAACCTCAAGGAGATTATTGTTAACCGCGAACGCTGCGCGTTCTTTATCCACCAGAGCGTCGCCCTCGCCACCCTGCTCAACACCCAGATCGGCTACAACCAGGCCGCCGAAGTCGCCAAGGAATCCGAGAAATCAGGCCGTCCGGTGCGTGACATCGTCGCCGAGCGCGGGCTGATGAGAGCAGAAGACTTTGATGTACTGGTGTTGCAGGCGGCGCATGGGGTGGGCAGCGGCGGTGGAGCAGGCTAAGGCCAGACTGGTGTGATAATCCCCTCCCCTCACCGATAAAACCCATCATGCCTATCCAGTGGTTCCCCGGTCACATGACCACCGCGCGCAAGAAAGCCGCGGAAACGATGGCGTTGATCGACGTGGTGGTCGAGGTGCTCGACGCGCGCCTGCCGGAAGCGGGCAGCAACCCGATGATTCACGAGTTGCGCGCGCATCGGCAGCGCGCCTGCCTCAAGCTGTTAAACAAGGCGGATCTGGCCGACCCGGAGGCGACGCGGGCCTGGCTGGACTATTTCAACCAGCAGCCCGGCGTGATGGCAGTGGCGATTTCAGCCAAGAAACCCAGTGACGTGGCCAAGCTGCCGGCGATGGCACAGAAGCTGGCACCACATCGCGACGACACCTTCAAGCCGCTGCGGCTGATGATCATGGGCATCCCCAACGTCGGCAAGTCCACGCTGCTGAATGCGCTGGTGAAGCGCCGGGTGGCGGCGGTGGGCGACGAACCGGCGGTGACCAAGTCGCAGCAGCGCATCAACCTCACGCCGCGCCTGACACTGGTCGATACGCCGGGGATGACCTGGCCAAAGATCGAACACGACTCCGACGGTTTCATGCTCGCCGCCAGCCACGCAATTGGCCGCAACGCGGTGATCGACGAGGAAGTGGCGGTATTTCTGGCGGGAATCCTGCTCGAACGCTACCCGGAACTGCTCAAGGCACGTTACAAACTCTCGCTGGAAGGCCTGGATGCAACCGGAGTACTGGAAGCGGTGGCCAAAAAACGCGGCTGCATTCTGAAAGGGCGCGGCGGCGAACTCGACCTGGAAAAGGCAGCGATGATTTTCCTGACTGATTACCGCAGCGGTGCGCTGGGGCGGATCAGCCTGGAAACGCCGGCTACGCGGCAGGCGATGCTGGCGGCCGCCCGGAGCAAAGCGGCGAAACCTGAAAAGGTGGAACCTGGCGCACCTGAGGTGGATACCTCAGCTTGATTCGTTGGGTGCGAGCAGCCCTTCGATCGTTCGACAGGCTCACGATCAGGGCGAACAGCCTGTGATTGATCTCGTTTACGGCCTCCGCTAACCGACTGCCGGCAGGGCCTCCGCATCCAGCCAGACCACCGTTTCGCGCAAGCCATGCACGCTTGCAACCGGCAGTACGCCCCCCTCTTTCCAATAGGCAATCGCGGTTTTCTTGCTGCTACCGGTGACAAGGAACCATACCCGCTCGCTGCGGCAGAGCCGCGCGGCTGACAGGCTCACCCGCTCGGGCGGCGGCTTGGGCGCATTGCGCACGGCCAGAACATCCGGGCTGCCCGGCGCCATGCCCCAATCATGGCCGGGAAACAGGCTGGCGGTGTGGCCGTCCTCGCCCATGCCCAGCAGCACCACATCAAAATCAGCCTGGCTTTTCAACTCGCGGTCATACAATGTGGCAGCCTGATCCGGCCCCAACTCGGCGGGAATCGGACGACGATTGGCAGCGGGAATACGCGACGACGCCAGCCAGGTCGTTTCAAGCATGTAGCTGTTGCGCTCAGGATGATCGGGCGGCAAACACCGCTCATCGCCATACCAAAGATGCCAATGGACGTCGCCCGCGCCGCGCGCGGCCAGCGCACGATAAAGCGCCTTCGGTGTGCTGCCGCCGGCCAGTACCAGATGAAATGCTCCGCGTTCTGTGATGGCTTCTTCAGCCACTTCGCACAGGAAGTCCGCCAGCCGTGCGACCAGGGCTTCCGGATCAGAAAACACCCGCCAATCCGGTGAACTCATAGTTCATTCCGCCAGGTCTGATCGTCGCTATCAAACAGCCGGTTGGCATCGGCGGGACCCCAGGTGCCAGCAGTGTAGGTGGGGATATAGTCGCGTTCCACCGCCCAGTGTTTGAGGATGGGATCAACTACTCGCCACGCCCACTCCACTTCATCAAAGCGCAGGAACAGGGAACGGTCGCCTTCAATGACATCGAGCAACAGGGTTTCATACGCATCGAGCGCTTCCTCGTCCGTTTTCAGGTAGCTCGCGTTCATCTGCATCAAGCGCGTGTCCATGTCCAGCCCCGGCTGTTTGACGTGGATTTCCATGCGCATGGATTCATCCGGCTGGATCGACAGCAGGATCCAGTTGGGATCGATCGTTTCCAGCGGGGTTTCGCGAAACAGCTGCAGCGGCGGGTGGCGAAAGCGGATCGCGATCATCGAGGTCTGGCGCGGCATGCGCTTGCCGGTGCGCAGATAAAACGGCACACCGCGCCAGCGCCAGTTATCGATATAAAACTTGGCTGCCACATAAGTCTCGGTGATGGAATTGGACTCGACGTTTTCTTCCTGCTGATAACCCGGAACGGATGAGCCATCGATCATCCCGCGCGTGTACTGCGCACGTATGGCATGCGCATGCACCGATCGCTTCGCGATGGGACGGATCGAGCGCATCACCTTCACCTTCTCGTCGTGCAAGGCATCCGCCTCCAGCGCGGGCGGCGGCTCCATCGCCACCACGGTGAGCAGTTGCATCAGGTGGTTTTGCAGCATGTCACGCAGTGCGCCGGCATGGTCATAATAATCGGCACGTTTCTCGATGCCGATCGATTCGGCCACGGTGATCTGCACGTGGTCGATGAAATTGCGGTTCCACAATGGCTCGATCAGGGTATTGGCAAAGCGGAAAACCAGCAGGTTCTGCACGGTTTCCTTGCCAAGGAAGTGATCGATGCGAAAAATCTGCTCTTCATCAAAATGCTGGTGCAGCAAGTGATTCAGCATGCGCGCCGACTCGATGTCTTCGCCGAAAGGTTTTTCCACCACCACGCGGTTCAGCCCGCGCGGCCGGTTCAGGCCGACAGCTTCAAGGTTGTGGACCACTGCGCCGAATTCGGCCGGTTTGATGGCCAGATAAAACACCGTGCTCGAGCACGCCTCCTCATTGGGCAGGCGTTTGGCAAGCGCCTGATACGATTCAATATCGTTGAGGTCACCCTGCTGATAGGTGAAACGCGCGATGAAGCGCTCGAACACCGGGGTATCCTGCTTGCCCTTGATCTTGTCGGCGAGCACTTCGCGCATGTGCTTGCGCCAGTCATCATCGCTCCATTCGCGCCGCGAGAACGCGATGATGCTGAGCGATTCCGAGAGGCGGGCCGCTGCTTCCAGATGGTACAAGGCCGGCAACAGTTTGTTGGTGGAAAGATTACCCGTTGCACCAAAAATGACAAACGTACATGGCAGCATCACATCGGTGTCGTCGTTCATGTCATCTTCTCCTGAACAAAGCTGGAATACGGGCGCGGCATTTTTTCAAGGATCGCACCATCACCATGATAGTGGCCGGCCAGCGCGATTTCGGGGGCCATACAGCCACGCCCGGCAATACCAAACGCCATGCTTTCCTCCTTAGATTAAAGCCAACAACAGTGGCACTGGCCATCATGCCAGTCGCAATGCCATGATAGAACGTCAAAAGAGTAAGCATGGAGTCCAGCATGCTGGGCTCACTTTCAGCTGCTGCCTAAGGCCTGCAACCCAGGAACATTTTTTCCGGTTCGCCCACGCCCATCGAGGAAATGATTAAGTGCTTAAAGAACGCCCTGAACCACAAAGCCTTAAACCTTGCGGAACACCAAATCCCACACGCCGTGTCCCAGGCGAATGCCACGCTGCTCGAACTTGGTGAGGGGCCGGGTATCGGGACGCGGCGCATAGTCGGTCACGGAATTTTTCAGCAGCGGTTCTGCTGTCAGCACGGCAAGCATCTGCTCGGCATACTCCTGCCAGTCGGTGGCCAGATGAATATAGCCGCCGGGCTGAAGCCGGCTGGCCAGAAGTTGCACCAGCGGCGACTGGATCAACCGACGCTTGTGATGGCGCTTTTTATGCCACGGATCGGGGAAGAAAATGTGGATACCGGTGAGGCTGGCCGGTGCCAGCATCCTGGTCAGCACTTCGACCGCGTCGTGCTGAATGACCCGGACATTGGTGAGGCCGCGCTCACCCAACTGCTTCAACAGCGCGCCGACACCGGGCGTATGCACCTCAACCCCGAGGTAATCGTTTTCGGGATGGGCCGCAGCGATCTCGGCCAGACCCTCACCCATGCCAAAACCGATTTCCAGAATTCGGGGAGCCATTCGGCCAAAGGCTGCATCAAGGTCAAGCTGTTCAGACTGGTAAGGCAGCATGAACTGCGGCCCGATTTCGGCCAGCGCACGCGCCTGGCCGGAGCCGACGCGCCCGGCGCGCAGCACATAGGAACGGATGCGCGGATGCGCGCCGGTATCGGTCGTCATGCTACTTGCTGCCCGCGCTTTTATTTTCAGTAATGAGGCCGCTGGTGGGCGAACTGGGACTGGCCTGATAGATTTTTTTCGGCATGCGGCCCGCCATGAAGGCTTCGCGTCCGGCTTCGACTGCTTTTTGCATCGCCGAAGCCATCAACACCGGGTTGCCCGCACCGGCAATCGCGGTGTTCATCAATACTGCGTCGCAGCCCAATTCCATCGCAATGGTGGCGTCGCTGGCCGTTCCGACGCCGGCATCGACGATCACCGGTACCGAGAGACGGTCGATGATGATCTGCAGGTTCCACGGATTGAGAATGCCCATGCCGGAACCGATCAGGCTCGCCAGCGGCATCACCGCAACGCAGCCGATGTCTTCCAGTTGCCTGGCGACGATAGGGTCGTCAGACGTATAAACCATCACCTGAAAGCCCTCCTTTACCAGCACTTCGGCGGCTTTCACCGTTTCAGCGACATTAGGGTAAAGCGACTCCGAATCGCCCAGCACTTCGAGCTTGACCAGGCTATGGCCATCCAGCAATTCGCGCGCCAGACGCAGGGTGCGGATCGCATCATCCGCCGTATAACAGCCGGCGGTGTTGGGCAGGTAAGTGTATTTCGACGGCGGCAATGCATCGAGCAGACTCGTCTGGCTGGCGTCCTGGCCGATATTGGTGCGGCGGATGGCGACGGTGACGATTTCCGCACCCGAGGCCTCGACCGCGAGGCGCGTCTGTTCAAAATCCTTGTACTTACCGGTACCGACCAGCAGACGGGAAGCATAGGATTTTCCGGCGATAACGAGTGGTTCCATAAGGTTCTTCAAGACTTAAAGCGAAGGAATAACGGGGTCAGCCGCCGCCAACGGCGACGACAATTTCGAGGCGGTCGCCGTTTACCAGCGACGTTTCGGCATGCTGGCTGCGCGGGACGATTTCGCCATTTTTCTCGATGGCAATGCGTTTCCCTGCCAAATCCAGCGATTCAACCAGCAGGGCAAGGGTCAGCGGCGCAGGAAAGCTACGGGGTTCGCCATTGATGATCAGTTCAATCACAGCTTCTATCCGGACGTGAGTTTCAGTATCATCCCGGATTCTACCCCGAAGGGCATACGTCCCTGAAGGAAACACGCACTTCGCGGGCGTCGTATAGTGGCATTACCTGAGCTTCCCAAGCTCATGAGGAGGGTTCGATTCCCTTCGCCCGCTCCAACACCTGTCTGTGTCTATCCAGACCTTATTCAATAATGCGCCCTCCATGGCCGTTATTGCGATCAGGCCATGAACAAGCAAACCGACCCCCTTTCCGCTGAAGCGCTGCTGCGCGAAGCCGACCTGCGCATGGCGCAGGCACTGGATAATTTCTTTCAGCGCAGCCGCAGCTTTATCCACGATGCCATCATGCGTACCATCGTGGAGCAAATGACGCCTTCCATGCTGGCCACCGGGCAAACCTGCCTGGGCTGGATTGACGTGCATCCCGATAGCCTGTCCACGGCGTTTGCCGACCAGTTTCGCCAACACCTGATCCGCCCAGACAATGTCACCAAGCAGGCAGACAGCCATCCCGTCACGCTGCAACTGGTGGACGACGCCATGCTGGTCAGACAACTTGCCGAAGACAAGGCGGCCGCCTACCTGACCGAAGCCCTGCGCCCTGAAATGTTGCTGCTGTTCAGCCGTTTGCTGGGCTTGCAACAGGAAGTGGCCGGGAACGCTGACTATATTGAGACTTATGGGCCGCTTTCTGTGATGCGCGCCTTGTCGCGTGCACTGGAAAGCCTGGATATCGATATCCCGAGCGGCACCCTGATACTGCAGTGTGCAGCCGTACCGCTACGGGATACCTTGAAACATACATACACCGCGCTCAATCAATATTTGAGTGCCCAGGGAGTAGAGGAACACACGACCGTGCGCGCAGCCCCCACCTCACCGCCCAAAAAACGCGATTCGGATGTCGGCCAGCAAATTCTGGCGCATATCCAGGCTGTCAGCGAGCAATCCGGTGCGTCCGGGAATGCCGGCTCATTTGCGCCGGCAAGCGGCACCGCATTCCCCACTTTAATGCCAGGGTTTCTGGATAGCCTGGCGCGTTGGCAGGCCGACATCCCACGCGCTTCGGGACCCAGTCAGCCCCCAGCAACGCTCGTCCTGCGACAATTGCAGCAGGACGCCCGGCAAACCGATGCAGGGACGTTCGATCTGGCGGTGCTGGATGCGGTGGCTGGCCTGTTCGAATTCATCCTCGACGACCCGGACATTTCGCCGCATTACAAATCTGAAATCGCCCAATTGCAGATTCCCGCACTCCGGGTTGCGCTCGTTTCGCCCGAGTTTTTCAGCGACGACCAGCATCCGGCGCGCCAGTTGATCGATCTGCTCGGACTCTTTTCCCGCCATTTCCCCGAACACAACCCTTCACATCTCCAGGCGCTTACCCAGATCGAGGCAGCCTGCACACATGTCCTCGATGACCCAGGCCACCAGATCGAAGCCTTTGCCCGGGCACATCAGGCGCTAACCACCTGGCTGAGCGAGGAGAACGCACGCACTTCGGCCGAGTTGACGTCAGAAGTTGCAAACCTGGAGCATATTGAGCAACAGGAACTCGGCACGCTGCTGGCGCTGGAAAACCTGAACGATCTGACCGCCCGTTATCCTGCGCCAGAATCCGTTCTCCGGCGCATGGAAGCGGCCTGGGTTCCCTACATGGCTTCACTATACGTATCTGAATCAGGCGAAGGCCCAGGCTGGCGCGATGCCTGCACGACCCAGCTCCAGCTGTTTCTCAGCCTGCAGCCACCGGATGACGGGGATATGCGCGAAGCGCGCCTGCAATCGATTCCCAGGATCAACACCGAACTGCGGCGCGGTCTGCTGGCGCAGGGCGCCGAACCCGCGCAGCTCAAGGATTTCTTCAGCGCCATCACCGCCACCCAGGAAGGCTGGATCCGTCCAGGCATGGGCCGGCAGGAAACCCGAGTCAGCACATTCACGCCCAAGCTGGTATCACAGGAAGAAATCGATTCGTTCGCCCGCAGGCTGACCGACGAGCCTTCGGATGACGCCGCCCGGCTGCAGGCTGAGCAGTTGATGGAGGGCGACTGGGTGGACTTCGATCCGCCATACGAAGGACTCCCTACCGCGCGTGTTGCCTGGGTTGGGGTACGCGGCTACATGCTGTTTTGCGACAGCGATGGCGAGCAGCGCTTTTCGCTTGACTGCGACCAGCTCGCAGCAGAAATACGTGCGGGTCACGCGCGCATACCTGAGCAGTCACTTACCCGCAAAGCCATGCTGCGTCTTAAATCACAATTAACAAATAGTCCTGCGTAAAATTTTTACGCTCTGCACTCAAGTTCTCCTTCCTCGCAACCGATAGTTCAGTTACGCGGTTGTGTGTCAAATTTCAGACACAACCGACGAACACCGAACAGGGCAAACCCGCCGCGAGACGGGGACGCAAAGTTACCGGTCTCAATCATTCGCCACGGATGCACGAGACAGCGGGACCGCCGGTCGCTTCCGGTTGCGCATCTCCCCATTCGTAGTCCGTCCGACCGCAGATACCGCGAGGTGATCACCATGGAGCGCGAGATGCCTGACAATTCAGTCGTAGTTAACCTCAACCAGTTTGAGCGGTCACGCCGTGCTCAGGTCTCGTCCGAGACACTGGGTATGTTGCACGACAGCCGCGATTTATTGATCGAGGGCGCGACCCGCGTTTTGACGCGACAAACCGAAGCCATGGAAAACACGCTGCTGGCCATGGCAGACCGTTCACCCTTGCTGGAAACCCGCAACAGCTTTTACGGTGCGCAAGGCATCCTTAACAAACAGGCCAATGAATTACTGAGTGCCTGCAAGGACGCCTTTTTCTCGTCGTTCAACGACTTCACGCTCAACCGCGAATCCCCCGCCGCCCCCGAGTTGATGGAACTGTCGCTGGTCGGCGACCAGGATTTCGAAATCACCCTGGCAGTCGACAAGGCCACCTCCCGTTTGCGTTACAACTGCGCGGAGGAACTGGTTGCGCTGGATGCCCGTATCGCCCATTTGATGGGACGCTCCGACCTGGCGGAAAACGACAATCCACTGGGCCCGCGCGCGCTGTGCGAGGCCCTGCTCGATGGCATTACCCGCACGCAATCCGAACAAAGCATCCGCATTGTGTTGTTGAACCAGTTTGATCTGGTGCTGACCACCGAACTCGCCGGCATTTATCAATCCATCAACCGTTACCTGATCGACCACGGCGTTCTGCCTGAACTCAAAGTGGGGGCGAAGAGCCGCGCCCAGCATTCGTCTGCTTCAGCCGGCCATGGTGCCGCTTCAAGCGCGGCGATGCCAAACCAGCAGGCAGGCGGCGACATGTTCAACCTGTTTGAGCAACTGGCCGGTGGTACATCCCGAGGAGGCGGAGGGGGCTATGCGGGCGGCAATGTGTCAGCCGGGGCAGGCGGATATTCACTGCTCGACTCGCTCAGCCAATTGCAAACAGGCGCCATGACACTGCCGGGTGGCGCGCGTTTCGAACTCCCGCTGCTGGAAGCCTCGGCCATCCACAATGTGCTGCGCAGCCTGCAGCAAAGCCCCGTCATGCAATCGGCCAGCCCGCTCGACGCGGTGCTGGTGGATGCCGTCGCCATGCTGTTCGATGTGGTGTTTGAGGAAGCCGCCATCCCCGACCGCCTCAAGGCCCAGATCGCGCGCCTGCAAATTCCGGTGCTGAAAGCAGCCATGCTGGACCGCAATTTCTTCTCGCAGGCGAACCACCCCGTGCGCCGCATGCTGGATGCCATTGCCACGCTGGCCCTCCACCTGCCTTTAAACGCCGCCGGCCAGGCGCGCCTGGACGCCATTTCCCAGGTAGTGAGCCGTGTGCTGGAGAATTTCGAGCAGGATATCGCCGTGTTCGCTACCGCTGCCACTGAGCTGGAAGATCTGGGCTCCAGCCTGGAAGAAACACTTGAGGAAACAGTCGATGTCAGCCTGCAATCGGACATCCTCGAGATCAAGCAATCCGAGCGTACCGAACTCGCACCAGTCATTGTTCACGATTTCATCAACCGCGCGCTCAAGGATCAGCCCGTGGCCGAAGCCGTACGCGAATTCCTGCGCCGCGACTGGGCACAACTGCTGACGACGGACTACGTCAGGGAGGGCGACCAGGGTGCGCACTTCAATAGTCACGTTGAAACCATGCGTGAACTGGTGTGGAGCGTGCAGGCCAAGGCCGACATGGATGCCCGGCTGATGCTGGTTCGCATTCTGCCGGGGTTGCTGAAGCGACTGCGTGAAGGCGTAGCCGAAATCGATTTGCCAGCCAAGCTGGCGGACCGTTTCTTCGCCAATCTG
>JANJUT010000239.1 GCA_024710445.1 Thiobacillus sp. | reverse complement strand
CACCGTTGATCGCCACGATATCGCCGTGCGCGTAATCGAGCGTGAGGTACTCGGCCTCATCAGGCGCATTTTCCGGCGACACGGTCCAGCGCCACATGTCTTCTTCGGCCTCGGCATTCGGGTCTTCCAGATGGCGGCCTTCGTAGGAGATATGCAGCAGGTTGGCGTCCATGCTGTAGGGTGAACCGCCCTGACGGTGTTTCATGTCGATCGGGATGCCATGCGTCTCGGCGTAGTTCAGCAACTTCTCGCGCGACAGCAGATCCCACTCGCGCCAGGGGGCGATCACCTTGATGCCGGGCTTCAGCGCATAGGCACCGAGCTCGAAACGCACCTGGTCATTGCCCTTGCCGGTGGCGCCGTGGCAAATCGCGTCGGCACCGGTTTCGTTGACGATCTCGATCAGGCGCTTGGCGATCAGCGGCCGCGCAATCGAGGTGCCAAGCAGGTATTCGCCTTCATAGATGGTGTTGGCGCGAAACATCGGAAAGACGAAATCACGCACGAATTCCTCACGCAGGTCGTCGATGTAGATCTGCTCCGGCTTGATGCCGAACTGCAGCGCCTTGGCGCGCGCGGGTTCCAGTTCTTCGCCCTGCCCCAGGTCGGCGGTGAAGGTCACCACCTCGCATTGGTAGGTGTCCTGCAGCCATTTCAGGATGACCGAGGTATCGAGACCGCCGGAATAGGCCAGTACAACTTTTTTAATTTTGCTCATGGTGTGTTTCAGTGAGTTGTTCCAGAAGTGTTGGTGTCGATGACTTCAACCTGACCCGGGAAGCCGCCGATTTTCAGAATGTCGAGATTGGTGGCCTGGCTGGCTTTCTCGATTTCGATGCCGACCACGCGGCCGTCTTCGGACAGGTTCAGCACGATGCCCGCATGCGCTTCCCACGAATGTGACGGGCTTTCGGGGCTGATTTCGACATAGAGCGAATCCATGTCCTTGAAGTACGCGATATTCATGTTCAGCTTTCTACTTTGCCGAGCAGCAAAAATTCCATCAGGGCTTTTTGCACATGCAGACGATTCTCGGCCTCGTCCCACACCACCGACTGCGGGCCGTCTATGACCTCGGCCGTGACTTCCTCGCCACGATGCGCAGGCAGACAATGCATGAAAACGGCATCGGACTTCGCCACGCCCATCATCTCGGCATCGACCTGCCAGTCGGCAAAGTCTTTCAGACGTTCGTCGTTTTCGGCTTCCCAGCCCATGCTGGTCCACACATCGGTAGTCACCAGATCGGCACCGCGGCAGGCATCCATCGGGTCGACAAAGCTCTCGAAATGGTCGGTACCATACAAGCCTGCGCGTTCCGGTTCGACTTCATAGCCCGGCGGCGTCGACACATGCACGTTGAAATCGAGCACCTCGGCTGCCTGCAGCCAGGTATTGCACATGTTGTTGGAATCGCCGATCCACGCCACCGTCTTGCCCTGGATCGATCCGTGATGCTCGATGAAGGTGAAGATGTCGGCCAGAATCTGGCATGGATGGTATTCGTTGGTGAGACCGTTGATTACCGGCACGCGTGAATGCGCGGCAAAGCGCTCAATGATCTCCTGCTCGAAAGTACGGATCATCACGATGTCGACCATGCGCGAGATTACCTCGCCCGCATCTTCCACCGGTTCGCCGCGTCCCAGCTGGGTATCGCGCGTGTTGAGATAGATCGCCGAGCCGCCGAGCTGATGCATGCCCGCTTCGAAGCTCAGTCGGGTACGGGTCGAGCTTTTCTCGAAAATCATTGCCAGCGTGCGGTCGGTCAGCGGGTGGTACGGCTGATAACGCTTGAAACGCGACTTGATGACGCGGGACCGCTCGAACAGGTACAACAGTTCGTCGCGCGACAGATCCTTGAATTGCAGAAAATGTCTCAGCATCACGCAGCCTGCTGCAGATAGTTCTTGACCACGCCGGACACGGCTGCGACCAGCACATTGACTTCGGCGTCGCCATAAATCAGCGGCGGCACCAGGCGGATCACCTTGTCGGCGGTGACATTGATCAGCACCCCGGCATCGCGCGTCACACCGACCAGTTCGGCACACGGACGATCGAGTTCGATGCCGATCATCATGCCTTCGCCACGAATATCCACCACACCCGGCAGACTGGCCAGCGCCTGCCGCAAGCCATTGCGAATCGCCTCGCCACGCACGCGCACATTTTCCAGCAGCTTGTCTTCTTCAATGGCCGCCAGTGTGGCCAGTGCAACCGCACATGCCAGCGGATTGCCGCCGAAAGTCGAACCATGGCTGCCTGGCTTGAATACCTCGGCCGCTTCGCCACGCGCGAGACACGCGCCGATCGGCATGCCCGAGCCCAGGCCCTTGGCCAGGGCAATCACGTCCGGTACGACGCCAGAATGCTGGAAACCGAACCAGGTACCGGTGCGACCGATCCCGGTCTGCACTTCATCCAGCATCAACAGCCAGCCGTGGGCATCGCAGATCTGCCGCAGTTCGGCAAGGAATTCCGCTGCCAGCACATTGATCCCGCCTTCGCCCTGCACCACTTCGACCAGCACCGCAACCACGCTCTTGTTGTGCTCCGCCACCTGGCGAATCGCTTCGATATCGTTGAACGGCACCCGTGCAAAACCCGACAGCAGCGGCTCGAACCCTGCCTGGATCTTGCGATTGCCGGATGCTGTCAAGGTTGCCATGGTGCGGCCATGAAATGACTTTTCCATCACGATGATGGTCGGCACTTCAATGCCCTTGCCGTGGCCATACAGGCGTGCCAGCTTGATCGCTGCCTCGTTGGCTTCGCAACCCGAATTACAGAAAAAGGCCTTGTCCATGCCCGACAGCGCGCATAGCCGGTCGGCCAGTTCTTCCTGCTTCGGTATGCGATACAGGTTGGAGGTGTGGATCAAGGTCGCAGCCTGCTCGCTGATGGCTTTCACCAGACTGGGGTGGGCATGGCCCAGTCCGTTCACCGCTACGCCCGCGACCGCATCCAGATAACGCTTACCGGATTCGTCCCACAGATAAGCGCCCTCGCCGCGCACGAACGCAACCGGCTGGCGTGCATAGGTATTCATCAAATGTGTTGTCATGGCAGTCCTCAATCAGGCTGTCCTGAAATAATTGCTGTATGGATATGGAAACAGCGAAATAGAAAACGGCGGCCTAAACCGCCGTGCTTGTCATGCAGCGCCTTGATTATAGGCTGAAAAGTGCCGAATGAGACATCCCCGTAGCCATGAAAAACAGCATGGGGATCGACAGCATCGTATTGGTGCGCGATGCCAGAAAGGCCGCCCGGCGTGCCTTGCTTTTCTCATCGTCGGTCGCCGGCTTCATGCCCAGGATCTTCTTCTGATTCGGCCAGATCAGGATCCATACGTTAAACAGCATGATGGTCCCCAGCCAGGCGCCGATTCCGATGGGCCCCATGCCGCTACGCAGCATGAAAGCATCCACGAAATGGGGGCCCAGCAATGCGGCACCGGCAAACCAGGTTACCAGGGCCGACCAGCGAAAAAACAACAGGGCGCGTGGCGCGACATGTTTGGTGATCCCCCCTGCGGTGCCGTCGGCACCCGCATGCTTGAGTGCGGCGACCTGCACGAAATTGAAGTAATACAGCAAGCCTATCCACATGACACCCGCCATGAAATGGATCCAGCGGGACAACGCAGAAATCAAATCGATGTTTTCCATTGCTTACCCCCTAAACCAGGAAATTTCTGGCAAAAACGTACAGGACGGCAGTGAGCACGACACCAGCAATGACAGTACCCCATAGTGAATCCAGCGGGTTTTTCATGCTTCTCTCCTTCTGTTATCTTGTATTTTAATTGTTGACACTTTTAGTCAGGTAAGGCTGTGCCAGTATCAGCAAAACCCCGGGCCCGTGCAAGCAGCCCTCTCTGCCGAGCCATTTTGTCGCGTGCTAAACTCCTGCAACCCCAAACAAGCCTACTGAACTATGGATGACGCCAGCGCCTCCGCTCCCTTTATTATTCGCGGCATCACCGCCAAGGGCGCCAAGTTTCGCCCGAGCGACTGGGCCGATCGTCTTGCGGGCGCATTCGCGATTGTTGACCCCAACCATCGCACCCATTTTTCACCCCATGTGCAACCCGTCACACTGGACGGTGTCGAGTGCGTGGCAGTGGATAAGCAACTAAAAATCAACGACCCTGATGCCTATCGTTTTTTGCTGGCTTTTGCCAGGAGCAACGAACTTCAGACTGAAAACGCAGACTAGCGCGACGCTTCGGCGGCCAGAAATGAAAAAACGCCGCATACGCGGCGTTTTTTCATGATGCTTTTAGCGCTCAGGCCATGCTTTTAACAGCATTCGACAACCGGCTCTTGTGGCGGGCGGCCTTGTTCTTGTGAACGATCTGCTTGTCGGCAATGCTGTCGATCACGCTCATGGAAGCCTGAAACACCTGCTGTGCTGCCGCTTTGTCGCCTGCCTCAATCGCCTTGCGAACCTTCTTGATTGCGGTACGCAATTCGGAACGCTGGCTCATGTTGCTGTCGCGCTGCGCGCTGGCTTGACGTGCGCGCTTACGCGCCTGGGCGGAGTTCGCCATATATTCTGCTCCTGTAGGCCCCGCGCGCTGCGCAGAGCAATTAAATTAACCTGGCCCCTCGCTGGTGCGAGGCAAATCCGCCAAAGCCCGCGATTGTAAGGGACAACCACGCAATAAATCAAGTCCGGCAAAATCGATCCGGGTTCGCGCGGAGTTGCGGCCCATCCACGCGGGCCTCACAATGCGCGCAAAACACAATCGACCCATGAACCTCCTCAAAGCCCTCGCTGCAGTCAGCAGCATGACCCTGCTCTCGCGCATCCTCGGATTCGTGCGCGACGCCCTGATCGCCCGCGTGTTCGGTGCGGGCCTGCTTACCGACGCATTTTTTGTCGCCTTCAAGATACCCAACCTGCTGCGGCGACTGTTTGCCGAAGGCGCGTTTTCACAGGCCTTTGTGCCGATCCTGGCCGAATACAAAAACCGCAAGGGACACGATGCGACCCAGACGCTGGTCAACCAGACAGGAACGGCGCTGACGCTGGTACTGGTCGTTGTCGCCCTGCTGGGCATCGTGGGGGCGCCATGGGTCGCCTACATCAGTGCTCCCGGGTTTCAGGACGAACCGGAAAAATTCGCACTGACCGTCACGCTGCTGCGCATCACCTTCCCCTATATCGTCTTTATTTCGCTGGTGGCGCTGGCCGCCGGCATTCTCAACACACACAGCAAGTTCTCGGTGCCGGCGTTTGCGCCCGTGCTGCTGAACGTGGCCATGATCGTCGCCACCCTGTGGCTGGCGCCGTATTTTGATCCGCCGATTCTGGCGCTGGGCTGGGGGGTGGCGCTGGGTGGTGTGCTGCAACTGGCGTGGATGCTGCCGCATCTGCTCAAAATCAACATGCTGCCCCGCCCGACGCGGCATTTCAACGACCCCGGCGTCCACCGGATTCTCAAGCTCATGGCCCCCGCCACACTTGGCGTGTCGGTGGCGCAGATCAGCCTGCTGATCAACACCATCTTCGCGTCGTTTCTGGACACCGGCAGCGTGTCGTGGCTGTATTACGCCGACCGCCTGATGGAATTTCCCGCCGGCATGCTCGGCGTGGCCCTCGGCACCATCCTGCTGCCCAGCCTGGCCAAGCATTACGCCGACGACTCCCCGGCCGAATATTCCAAACTGCTCGACTGGGGATTGCGGCTCACCTTGCTGCTGGCGCTACCTGCTTCCGCCGCGCTGGCGGTGCTGGCGGTTCCGCTCATCACGACACTGTTTCATTACGGCGCCTTCAATGCCCTGGACGTCGCCATGACCCGACAGGCACTGATGGCCTATAGCCTGGGGCTGGTGGGACTGATCCTGGTCAAGGTACTGGCGCCCGGGTTTTACGCCCGACAGAACATCCGCACCCCGGTCAAGGTGGCCATCTTCACGCTTGTTGCCACCCAACTCATGAACCTGGCCTTCATCGGCCCGTTCAGGCATGCCGGCCTCGCCCTGGCCATCGGTCTGGGGGCCTGCCTCAACGCCGCATTGCTGCTGCATCTGCTGAAAAAGCAGCAGATTTACCAGCCGCAACCGGGCTGGATCACGTATTTCATGAAAATATTACTGGCGGCCTCATTGATGGCGGTCATGCTGTTCTACACCATGGGCGAGGCGCAATGGTGGCTGGATGCCCGCTTCATGGATCGGGTCGTGCGCTTGTCCCTGCTGGTCGGCGGTGGCATCGCTTTGTACTTTGCTGCGCTCGGCCTGATGGGCTTCCGCCCACGGCAGTTCACCCGCCGCGCGGCGGAATAGCGGCGGAATAAGCGCCTGAATCAGCTAGAATAAGCGCTTTTCAGCGCCCGCCCGGTCAGGCGGCACGTCAGGCAATGCGCATCACCCACGGCTTTCGCCCTCTCGACACACCCCATGCGGTCACCATCGGCAATTTTGACGGCCTGCACCTCGGCCACCAGGCCATGCTCACCCGCCTGCAGGACGTGGCGCGCGCGCGCGGCCTGCCAACCTGTGTCCTGAGTTTCGAGCCCCATCCGCGCGAGTTCTTTACCCCGGACCAGGCCCCCGCGCGCCTGTCCAGCCTGCGCGAAAAGGCCGAAATCCTGCGGCGCATGGGGATTGATCACCTGCACGTGTTCCGTTTCGACCGCGCCTTTTCCGCGCTGTCTGCCCATGATTTCATTCAGCAGGTGTTGAGCCATACCCTGCAAGCCCGCTATGTGCTGGTAGGTGATGATTTCCGCTATGGCGCCAGACGGTCGGGCGACTTTGCCTTGCTCAGGCAGGCCGGTCCTGCATTCGGTTTCGACGCGGAATTCCTGCCCACGGTTGAACTTGCTGGCGAGCGCGCCTCGTCCACCGCCGTGCGCCAGACCCTCGCGGCAGGCGACCTGGCCCACACCGAAAAGCTGCTCGGCCGGCCTTACAGCATCTCCGGTCGTGTGGTGCATGGCGACAAACTCGGGCGCGACATCGGTTTTCCCACGGCCAACATCCAGCTCAAGCACAATCGTCCGCCGCTGATGGGCATTTTCGCGGTCGAACTGTGCGGCCTCAACGGCGCGCCGCTGCCCGGCGTGGCCAGCCTCGGCAAACGGCCCACGGTCAAAGGCGCGGACGCCGTGCCCGTGCTCGAAGTGCACCTGTTCGATTTCAATGCAGAGATTTATGGCCGCCGCGTTCGCGTCGATTTCCTGAACAAGCTGCGCGACGAAGAAAAATACCCCGACCTCGACAGCCTTGTCGCGCAGATCAAGCGCGATGTGGACAACGCAAAACACTATTTAAAGCATCGTCATGCCTGACTATAAAAGCACGCTCAATCTTCCCGACACCCCCTTCCCGATGCGCGGCGACCTCGCCAAGCGCGAACCGGGCTGGGTCAAGAGCTGGCAGGAGCAGAAGCGCTACGAGGCGATCCGCAAGGCGGCGGCCGGCCGGCCCAAATTCATCCTGCACGACGGTCCGCCCTACGCCAACGGCGATATTCACATCGGCCACGCGGTCAACAAGATCCTCAAGGACATCATCGTCAAGGCCAAGACCCTGTCCGGCTTCGACGCGCCCTATGTGCCGGGCTGGGACTGCCACGGCCTGCCGATCGAGCTGCAGGTGGAAAAAACCCACGGCAAGGCCATTGAACCCGCCAAATTCCGCGAACTGTGCCGCGAATACGCCGCCGTCCAGATCGAGCGGCAGAAGGCCGATTTCATTCGCCTCGGCGTGCTCGGCGACTGGGGCAAGCCGTATCGCACGATGGATTTCCAGTTTGAGGCCGAACAGTTGCGCGTGCTGGGGCAGATCCAGCAGGCCGGCTATCTCTATCAGGGCGCCAAGCCAGTGCACTGGTGCGTGGACTGCGGCTCGGCACTGGCCGAAGCCGAGGTCGAATACGAGGACAAGACCTCACCAGCAATCGACGTGGGCTTTACGGTAGCCGACCGCGCCGACCTCGCCAAACGGTTTGACATCGCGGCACTCGACGAACCGGTTCAGTTCGTCATCTGGACCACCACGCCGTGGACACTGCCCGCCAACCAGGCCGTGGCCGTGCATCCCGAATTTCAATACACACTGGTGCGCACCGCCAAGGGCTTGCTGATCCTGGCCGACAGCCTGCGTGAATCCGCATTGACGCGCTTTGGCTTGAACGAAGGCGCCGAAGTCATCGCGCGCACCAGCGGCCAGACACTCGAAGGCGTGCTGTTGTGGCACCCGTTCCAGCAGCGCGAAGTCCCGGTGATCGTGGGTGATCACGTCACCGCCGATGCCGGTACCGGTGCGGTCCATACCGCCCCCGGCCATGGCCTTGATGACTATGTGGTCGGCAGCCGCTATGGCCTCAAGGTCGACAACCCGGTGGGCGACGACGGCCGCTTCTACGCCAGCGTGCCGCTGCTCGGCGGCATGAGCATCTGGCAGGCGAATCCCTTGATCGTCGAGACGCTCGCCGCCAGCGGCAACCTGCTGGCGCACGAAAAATTGCTGCACAGCTATCCGCATTGCTGGCGCCACAAGACGCCGATCATTTTCCGCGCCACGCGGCAGTGGTTTATCGGGATGGATGTGAAGGGGGAAGGGAAAAGGGAAAAGGGTGACACCCTGCGAGAGCAGGCGATGGCGGCGGTGGACCACACTCAGTTCTTCCCGGCTTGGGGCCGCGCGCGGCTGGAAGCAATGATCCGGAACCGTCCCGACTGGTGCGTCTCGCGCCAGCGCAACTGGGGCGTGCCGATGCCGTTTTTCACCCACAAGGAAACCGGCGAGCTGCATCCGAAGAGTGCCGAGTTTCTGGAAGTGGTGGCACAGCGCGTAGAAGCGGCCGGCATCGAAGCCTGGTTCGCGCTCGAGCCCGCCGAACTGCTGGGCGACGACGCCGCGCACTACAACAAGACCGGCCACACGCTCGACGTCTGGTTCGATTCCGGCGTGACCCACGCCTGCGTGCTGAAGCGCCGCCCCGAACTTGCGCATCCTGCGGACCTGTATCTGGAAGGCTCGGACCAGCATCGCGGCTGGTTCCAGTCGTCACTCCTCACCGGCTGCGCCACCGATGGCCGCGCGCCCTACCAGGCCCTGCTCACCCACGGCTTCGTGGTCGACGGCAAGGGCCACAAGATGAGCAAGTCGAAGGGCAACGTCGTCTCGCCGCAAAAGGTGATGGACCAGTACGGTGCCGATATCCTGCGGCTGTGGGTCGCGACCACCGACTATTCCGGCGAACTCACGATCTCGGATGAAATCCTCAAGCGCGTGGTGGAAGGCTACCGCCGCATTCGCAACACGCTGAAATTCCTGCTCGCCAACCTGTCGGATTTTGACCCCCAGGCGCATGTGCTGCCGGTGAAGGACTGGCTGGAAATCGACCGCTACGCACTGGCGATGACGCGCCAGTTGCAGGGCGAACTGCAGGCGCATTACGACGCCTATGAATTCCACTTCATTGTGCAGAAGCTGCAGGGCTTCTGCTCGGAAGATCTCGGCGGTTTCTATCTCGACATCCTCAAGGACCGCCTCTACACCAGCGGCGCCGACAGCCGCGAGCGCCGTGCCGCACAGAATGCACTGCATCATCTGACGCACGCACTGGTGCGCTGGATGGCGCCGATCCTGTCGTTCACCGGCGAAGAAGTGTGGACACAACTGAGCCCCCTCCCCAACCCT
>JANJUT010000200.1 GCA_024710445.1 Thiobacillus sp. | reverse complement strand
GCTGTGCCAGTCAGGCGGTTTTTCATCATGCCAGGCGTGATAAGGCCTGAATGGCATATTAAGGCGCGCGGAGACGAAAAAAATCATGCGGATATGTTGAACGCATGACTGAATGTGGAAATTTCGTCAGGCTGAGGGGCGGGCATAAATTTGGCGATGGGTTCGCTCCAACCCAATTTACGGGCAGGATGCCTAATTGACGATATTCTTGATCAGATCGACCGCTGCGTTGCAGGAAAGCAAGCCTGGTTGACGATGGCAGGCGGAGTGCTGAGTGTGGGATTAGCTGCGTGACGCGGAAGACGCGTCGGCGGACCGTGTGCTTGGGGTGTAATCCCAGTGACGTTTCCAGGCGCCGACAACCAGGGTGGGATATTCCGGGCGGCCGAGGCTGCCGTTGTAGCGGCCCAGTGCGCGATATAAATCGCCGCGCTCGATGTCGATGTAGTGGCGCAGGATCAGCGCGCCGTAACGCAGATTGGTGCGAAGCTGGAACAGGTTGTGGTCGGCGTTGCCGATGGCCTTGATCCAGAAGGGCATTACTTGTGTATAGCCCCGCGCGCCTACCGGAGAAACGGCATATTTACGGAATCCGCTTTCAACCTGGATCAACCCAAGCATCAGCTGGGGGTCGACTCCAGCGCGCGAGGCTTCCCAGTGCAAAGTCGTAAGAAACTCCATCCGCTCGCTTTCGTCGGGCATGCGCTTGGCGAGACGGCGCGACATTTCCTTCAGCCAGGCCGCTTCGTCAGCGGTGTTGCGAAATGCGGTACGCGTGACCGCCGTGTCGGCCAGGGCGCGCTGCAGGGACGAACGTACGTTGGCCGACATCGCCTCTTCCAACTGCCCGCCTGCATGCGCGGGCAGAGTCAGAATAAGGGCAGTGAGAAGCAGACCGGTGTACGTCGTTTTTTTCATGTCAATGTCCTAACACGCCTGACAAAAAAGAACCTGCCTCGGCGAGTGTGATTTTTTGCGCTTCGCTGGATGAGCCCGGTTCGGTGCGGCGTGGCTGATATTCAATCACGCCATCCTTCAGGCCGCGCTCGCCGACCGTGATGCGGTGCGGGATGCCGATCAGTTCGGCATCGGCAAACATGATGCCCGGCCGCTCGTCACGGTCATCCAGCAGCACATCGAATCCGGCCGCAGTCAGTTCAGCATACAACGTATCTGCGGCAGTTTTAACCATCTCGCTCTTGCCATAGCCGATTGCCACAATCACGAGCAAGAATGGTGCCATGCTCATGGGCCAGATGATGCCCTTGTCATCGTGATACTGCTCGATGGCCGCCGCCACGATGCGCGATACGCCGATCCCGTAGCAGCCCATTTCCATTGCCTGCGAACGACCGGCCTCGTCCAGATACGTAGCGTCCATTGCCTGCGAGTACTTGTTTCCAAGCTGGAACACGTGACCTACCTCGATGCCGCGGCACAGCTTCAATGTGCCTTTGCCGTCGGGGCTGGGGTCGCCCAGAACGACGTTGCGCAGGTCGACCACGATCGGTTCCGGCAAATCGCGCCCAAAGTTGACGCCGGTGAGGTGCTGGTCGTCCGCATTGGCGCCACAGACAAAATCACTCATTGCGGCCACGGCACGATCCGCCATCATCGGGATAGTCAGTCCGACCGGCCCTACCGATCCGGGAGCGGTGCCGGAGGCAGCCCGGACAGCGGATTCGCTGGCCAGGGTAAAGGGCGTTTTCACGCCGGCGAGCTTTTCTGCCTTGATTTCATTCAGCGTGTGATCACCCCGAACCAGCAAGGCCACCGGACCTTCCGTTCCCTCAACAATCAAGGTTTTAACGGTCTGATTGGGGTCAAGCTTGAGGAAGGTTGCGACGTCCTCGATGCTTTTCATGCCCGGGGTGGCCACGGACTGCATGGCCTGTGCAGGCGCCGCGCGCGGTGTGGCGGGAGCCACGGCTTCGGCCAGTTCGACGTTGGCGGCGTAATCGGAATCTGCAGCAGGGCAATAGGCGATGAGGTCTTCACCCGAATCGGCCAGCACGTGGAATTCGTGCGAGGCGGAGCCGCCGATGGAGCCGGTGTCAGCGGCCACTGCGCGAAAGCTCAGCCCCAGTCGGGTAAAAATCTTCGTATAGGCGTCATACATCACCTGATAGGTGGCGGCGAGGCTGTCCTTGCTGGTGTGGAAGGAGTAGGCATCTTTCATCAGAAATTCGCGTGCGCGCATGACGCCGAAACGCGGGCGGATTTCGTCGCGGAATTTCATCTGGACCTGATAGAAATTCAGCGGTAACTGGCGGTAGCTCTTGATTTCGCGACGCACCAGGTCGGTGATCACTTCCTCATGGGTGGGGCCAAAGCAGAAATCGCGCTTGTGACGATCCTTGATCTTGAGCATTTGCGGGCCAAACTGCGCCCAGCGACCGGTTTCTTCCCACAGCTCGGCGGGCTGCACCGCCGGCATCAGCAGTTCGATCGCACCGGCGCGGTTCATTTCTTCCCGCACCACGGTCTCCACCCGACGCAGCACCCGTAACCCCAGCGGCATCCAGGTATAGAGGCCGGCCCCCAAGCGCTTGATCAGCCCGGCACGCAGCATGAGTTTGTGGCTGACGAGCTCGGCTTCGGACGGAGCTTCCTTGGTGGTGGAAATGAAAAACAGGCTGGCGCGCATGATGAATAATAAGAATGAAAAACAGCATTTTAGCGCGTGGACGTGTAATCTTTCGCGCTCGATTTTGGAACAGGACAGTCATGCGCTTGAAGTTTGGGAAACGCCGGGCACAGGACGGTGGGCTGGAAGTCACCGAAGAACGTGGTTTGCGTGTCTTGCATCTGGGAAATTGTGCCATTCAGAGCGCGATGCGGATGAATCGGCCATACGATCTGGAGCTTGCCTATACCCGGGCAATGATGGGTTTTCTGATGTTTAACCCCGCGCCGCAGGATGTGCTGATGATAGGCCTGGGCGGGGGGTCGCACGCCAAGTTCATCCATAAGCAGTTCCCGGCGACGCGCGTCACGGCCGTGGAGATCAATCCACAGGTAATTGCAGCGGCGCGCACGCATTTTGCGCTGCCGCCGGATGACGAGCGGCTGACGGTGATCGAGGCCGACGGTGCGCTGTATATGCGGCAACACCCCATGAGTACCGACATCATCCTGCTCGACGGCTTTGATTCGGGAAATCAGGTCGAAGCGCTGGCCACCCAGACGTTTTATGCCGCGTGTCGCCGGGCACTCAGGCCGGGCGGGGTGCTGGTGGTCAATCTATGGGGCCAGGATTCCGGATTTGCCGAGTATTTTGCCCGCCTGACGCGTGCGTTCGATGGCGAAACCGGCTGGATCTCGGTGCAACATAAAACCAACGTTATCGTATTTGCTTTCGGTGAGCCGGGTGCGGCTACCCGGCTGGAACGGATGCGCCCGCAGCTGGCCGGGATGTCCAAAAGCCTCGGCCTGGACTTGAGCGGCTTTGCACGGGACATTCAGTGGTCAGATACGATTGCCCCCTTGCTTGATTAGCGGATTTGCCCGCAGCGGGGTTCCGGACGGATTGTGATTGTCTGGTCAGCATGCCTAAATTTTCCGCCTGGTTGTCCGCTAGAAAACATAATTAAAACAAGGCGTAACCGAAGGGTTCCGGCCTTGGCGGGTTTGCATTTTTTGGCGGGTGTGAAAGAATGCAGGTAATCGAATTTTACAGATGGTGGCGGCCATGATCGACCGAGAAGGGTACCGCCCGAACGTAGGCATTATTTTGTGCAATGCGCAGAACCAGGTTTTCTGGGGCAAGCGCGTTAATCAGCACGCCTGGCAGTTTCCCCAAGGCGGCATCAATGCAGGGGAAACGCCGGAACAGGCCATGTTCCGGGAGTTGGAAGAAGAAGTGGGTTTGCACGCTGAACATGTGCGCATCCTGGGGCGTACGCGCGAATGGTTGCGTTATGACGTGCCGCCCCACTGGACACGGCGCGACAATCGCGGCCTGTACCGCGGCCAGAAGCAGATCTGGTTTTTGCTGCGGCTGACCGGACGGGACTGCGATGTATCGCTACGTGCCAGCAGTCATCCCGAGTTTGACGCCTGGCGCTGGAATGAATACTGGGTGTCGATGGACGCCGTGGTTGACTTCAAGCGTGAGGTTTACCGGTTGGCGCTCGAGGAACTGGAGCGTTTCCTGCACAAGGACGTGCGCTATCTCCGGCAACACGCGCGCCATCCTTGTGAACGCCGTGGGCCAGCCCTGGATTTGCAGTTCAAATCCTGAATTCCGGATGGGGGAAGCGTGATGAAGATACGAATCTATGCTTCAAGCACGCTGACAGCCGCCACGGAACCCACGCCTGGCCTGCCGCTGTGGCAGGTTGCCCCCACGCGGGACAGCACCGGCACGCGCCTGACCGATTTCATGATGTTGATCCCCCGCCTGCGCAGCAAGCCGCTTGCCGAGATCGAGCGCGCCTCGCGCGACATCCAGGCCGTGCTGGCGTTGCATCAGGCCGTGGTATTTGCCGACCTCAATCTGAAGCTCAATTTGTTGTGGGTGTCATTGCGACCTGTGCCAGGCGCGATCGGCGAACTGGTGGCGGCAATCCGTCTGTGCGTACCGGAAGCGGTGCTGGTGGCCCATCACGCTGATCCTCATTAGCCGGCCTGCGTGTATTCCCGTCAGCAGTCAGTGTCTCCGGGCGTGTCTTTCGAGCGTAAATTTTCTGGTCAGCGCATGCATTGGCGGTTTTTTGGTTTGTCGCTAACGTCTGCCAATATCCTCATGAAAAGCAGGGTAATCCGCGTATTTTCCGTGTTTCGGCTTACCTAAAGCAGAGGAATTCGTTAAAATGCGCGATTGCTTGTTAACCATAACCCGCTGGAGTCAATATGGCTGTTTCTGAAGTTCAGGTGCAAACAGCACTGAAAGAGTTGGTCGATCCCAACACGCAAAAAGATTATGTTTCGAGCAAATCAGCTCGCAACATCAAGGTTGATGGCGGAGCCGTTTCGGTCGATATCCTGCTGAGCTACCCGGCGCAGAGCCAGTTGGCCACCATCAAGCAGCAGGTAGAAGACGCGCTGAAGCGCATTGAAGGCGTGACCAGTGCGACGGCCAATGTCAGCTTCAAGATCGTTTCGCACAGTGTGCAGCGCGGCGTCAAACTGATTCCCAACGTCAAGAACATCATCGCCGTGGCGTCCGGCAAGGGCGGCGTCGGCAAATCGACCACTGCTGTCAACCTGGCGCTGGCACTGGCCGCCGAGGGCGCACGCGTCGGCATGCTGGACGCGGATATCTACGGCCCCTCGCAGCCGACCATGCTGGGCATTACCGACAAGCCGGAATCCACTGATGGCAAGAACCTCGATCCGCTGATTGGTCATGGCATCCAGGCGATGTCGATCGGTTTCCTGATCGACGTTGAAACGCCGATGGTGTGGCGTGGCCCGATGGTGACGCAGGCGCTGGAACAGCTGCTGAACAACACCAACTGGAGCGAACTGGACTATCTGGTGGTCGATTTGCCGCCCGGTACCGGCGACATC
>JANJUT010000181.1 GCA_024710445.1 Thiobacillus sp. | reverse complement strand
GTCGATCGCGATGCCGCCCGGCTTGTCGATGAAAATACGGATCAGCCCACGCCCGGCGCGTTCCAGTGTCACCAGCTCATAACCGAGTCCGGCAAGCACAGGCTCCAGGCGGGCGGGTAGATCCATCATCACAAATCCATCGTCGTGCTGCTTTTCTACGCCCCAATCGGACCGCGGCGCAGCACAAATAAAAAATGGGCGAACCGCCCACTGTTAGTTAGTAATAAAGCGCCGGCATTATACCACTCTGGTTGATAGACCGGAAGGAAGATGGTGCCCGGAACCGGACTCGAACCGGTACGCCATCGCTGGCGAGGGATTTTAAGTCCCTTGTGTCTACCAATTTCACCATCCGGGCAAAGCGGACGGCTGACTTTCAATCTGGAGGCGCGAGCCGGAGTCGAACCGACCTACACGGATTTGCAATCCGGTGCATAACCGCTTTGCTATCGCGCCGTCGCGGTAAAACACTTAAACGAAAAGGGGAAAACGTCCGGTCTGTGCCATCTGTTTTCCCCAGAATGCTGGAGCGGGAAAGGAGGTTCGAACTCCCGACCTCAACCTTGGCAAGGTTGCGCTCTACCAGCTGAGCTATTCCCGCGTTGAAGGCTGCGCATTATGGAGATTCCGTTTTTTTCTGTCAAGAATTTCATGAACTTTTTTGCAAAGCCCGCGAAGCCATGACCAGGTAATACGCCATGGATACGAGGGTGAGTAGCGCGGCAATCCAGATCAGCCAGGCGCCGATGGCCGCAATGGGCAGATTGGCAACGGGGTTGAAGTAGAGCAGCAGCACGATGGCGATCATTTGAGCGGCGGTTTTGAGCTTGCCGACAAAGGACACTGCCACGCTGGCCGATTTGCCTGCCTTGGCCATCCACTCGCGCAGGGCAGAAATGGTGATTTCACGGCCGATGATGATGAGCCCGATCAATGGCGCGACGCGATCGAGATCGATCAGCACGATCAGGGCGGCTGCGACCATCAGCTTGTCGGCCACCGGATCGAGAAAGGCGCCAAATGCCGAGGTTTGCCCGAGTTTGCGCGCCAGCCAGCCGTCGAGCCAGTCGGTGAGCGCCGCCACGCCAAAGAATGCCGCGGCCAGCAGGTTGGCTTCAATCGGTGTGATCCAGCCGTCTGGCAGGTAGAACACCCCCGCCATCAGCGGGATGAAGAGGATGCGCAGCCAGGTGAGCAGGTTGGGGAGATTGAGGGGCATCAATGCAAAGCGTAATAAAGGGTTTCCGCCAATTCTCGGCTGATACCGTTGACTGTGGCAAGCGCATCGATGCCGGCGTCGCGTACACCCTGCAATCCGCCGAAGTGCTCGAGCAGCTGTTTACGGCGCTTGGGGCCGATTCCGGGGATGTCTTCGAGGGTCGATTGCACGCGCGTCTTGCCGCGTTTGGCACGGTGGCCGGTGATGGCGAAGCGGTGGGCTTCGTCGCGCACCTGCTGGATCAAATGGAAGCCGGGATGGTCTTTCGCCAGCTTCAGTTCGCGGCCGTCGGCATAGATCAGCGTCTCCAGGCCCGGCTTGCGCGCCTCGCCCTTGGCCACGCCGAGCAGCAGTACCTCGCCCAGGCCGAGCTCGGTCATCGCATCGACTGCCATCGAAATCTGTCCCTTGCCGCCGTCGATCAGCAGCAGATCGGGCAGCACGCCGTTTTCTTCCACGCTGTTGTGAAAGCGCTTGATCAGTGCTGCGTGCATCGCAGCATAGTCGTCACCGGGGGTGATGCCGCTGATGTTGTAGCGGCGATAGTCGGACTTTTTCAGGTCACTGCCTTCGTACACCACGCATGATGCGACCGTGGCTTCACCCATGGTGTGCGAAATGTCGAAGCACTCGATACGGTTGAGTTGCGGCAGGTCGAGCGTATCGCGCAGCGCGGCCAGCCGTTGCGACTGGTTGGCGCGATCGGCGCTGCGGCGCTCGGCCGACAGGCGTGCGTTGGCTTGCGCCATGCCGATCCAGACCTTGCGTTCGCCGGTGACGCGGTGCAGGAGCGTGGTTGTTGCCGGTTTACCGGCTTTACAACCACGGCCTACCCCTTGCGGGTGGAGGCTGACTTTTTTTTGCGCGTGTTCGGAGAGCAGCGTTTCCAGCGCATCGGTCTCGATGGCTTCGCTGATCAGGATGCGCGCCGGGATCGGGTGATCCAGGTAATGCTGGGCAATGAACGCTTCCAGTGCTTCGGCCAGAGTGGCACCCTCGCCATGCTGCGGGAAAAAACTGCGGTCACCCAGATGCCGGCCACCGCGAATCATGGTGAGGTTGACCGCAATCACGCCGGCCGCCTCGGCCACGGCCACCACGTCGGCATCGGCTTCGCTGCCGGTGGTGTCGACGAACTGTTTCTCGCGCAGCGTGGCCAGCATGCGCAGGCGGTCGCGCAGCAAAGCGGCGGTTTCGAAGTCGAGTGCCGCCGCCGCCGCGTTCATCTGTCCGGTGATGTGGTCGATCAGCTCGGTCGCCTCGCCCCGGAGCAGTTGGGCTGATTCGCTGACATCGCGCGCATAGGCTTCCGGCGTGATGCGTTGGACGCAAGGTGCAGTGCAGCGCTTGATCTGGTGCAACAAGCAGGGCCGCGAACGGTTGGCGTAGACCGAATCTTCACAGGTGCGCAGTTGAAAAACTTTCTGCAGCAGCTGAATGCTTTCGCGCACCGCATATGCGTTTGGGTAGGGCCCGAACGCCTGATCCTTCTTTTTGGGGGTGCCGCGAAAATAGGCCAGGCGGGGAAAGCGATGCCCGGTCAGCAGCAGGTAGGGATAGGACTTGTCGTCGCGAAACAGGATGTTGAAGCGTGGCTTCAGGCCCTTGATGAGGTTGTTTTCCAGCAGCAGCGCTTCGGC
>JANJUT010000166.1 GCA_024710445.1 Thiobacillus sp. | reverse complement strand
GGGGTCGCTTCCAGGTTGTACATATGGCCGGTCTCTTCCTGGAACGCGGCGATTCGGCAGCGAATGTGATCGAGCAGACGCACTGCGAAGTCGTGACCCCACACGCTGGTGATGTCGTGCTCGTCATTGCTGAAGTTGCGGATCATCTCGTTGATGCCGTTGACGCCTATGGTCGAGAAGTGATTGCGCAAAGTGCCGAGATAACGCTTGGTGTAGGGGAACAGGCCGTTGTCCATCAGGCGCTGGATTTCCTTGCGCTTGACCTCGAGGCCGTTGCGCGACATGTCGAGCAGGGCATCGAGGCGACGCAGCAGCCCGGCCTCGTCGTCCTGATACTCATGCCCCAGGCGTGCGCAGTTGATCGTCACCACGCCCACCGAGCCGGTCTGCTCGGCCGAGCCGAACAGACCGTTGCCGCGCTTCAGCAACTCGCGCAGGTCGAGTTGCAGGCGGCAGCACATCGAACGGATGTGGTTCGGCTTCATTTCGGAATTGATGAAATTCTGGAAATACGGCAGGCCGTAGCGCGCGGTCATGGCAAACAGGCGGTCGGCGTTTTCCGATTCCCACGGGAAATCCGGCGTCATGTTGTAGGTGGGGATGGGGAAGGTAAACACCCGACCCTTGGCGTCGCCCGCCGTCATCACTTCGATGTAGGCACGGTTGATCATGTCCATCTCGACCTGCAGATCACCATAGGTGAAGTCCATTTCCTTGCCGGCAATCACCGGCACCTGCTCGCGCAGATCCTCGGGGCAAGTCCAGTCGAAGGTCAGGTTGGTAAACGGTGTCTGCGTGCCCCAGCGCGAGGGCACGTTGAGGTTGTAGATCAGTTCCTGGATGCACTGGCGCACTTCCTTGTATTCCATCCCGTCCTGGCGAATGAACGGCGCCATGTAGGTATCGAACGAGGAAAACGCCTGCGCGCCGGCCCATTCGTTCTGCAGCGTGCCGAGGAAGTTGACGATCTGGCCGACCGCGGAGGACATGTGCTTGGGTGGACCGGCCTCGACCTTGCCCGGCACGCCGTTGAGGCCTTCGTGCAGCAGGGTGCGCAGCGACCAGCCGGCGCAGTAGCCTGCCAGCATGTCGAGGTCATGGACGTGGAGCGAGCCATCGCGGTGCGCTTCGCCGAGTTCGGGCGAATAGACATGGTTGAGCCAGTAGTTGGCCACCACCTTGCCCGAGACGTTGAGGATCAGGCCGCCCAGCGAGTAGCCCTGGTTGGCATTGGCATTGACCCGCCAGTCCTGGCGCGAGAGGTATTCGTTGATCGACGCTTCCACGTCGACCACGGTCTTGCGGTCTTCACGCAGTTTCTTGTGGGTTTCGCGGTAGACGATGTAGGCACGCGCGGTTTGCAGGTGGTTCGCCGCGATCAGGCTCTGCTCGACCACGTCCTGGATGCGTTCGATGTCCGGCGGCGCGCCACGAAAACGATGCAGCAGTACCTTCAATACCTGGGCAGTCAGCAAGTCCGCCTCGGCCTCGCCATACTCGCCCGATGCCTGGCCCGCACGCAGCAAGGCCGAGCGAATCTTCCCGGAATCGAACCCAACCTGCCGCCCGTCGCGCTTGACCACCTCACGCAATGCCATCGTCACCACCGTATCCACAGCGCCCATTGTCTTTCCTCCGTGTTGATCTATATTTTGTGCTTGCCGCATACAAACCATACAACATGTTGTTAAAAGTTCAAGAAGAATTTGGGGTTTGCTTGTCCTGTTACACTTAACTTTCTGTAAAAACGAGAGAAATCAATGGCGACCATTCTGGAATTTTTAGGCGGCGACCACCATGCCTGCGACGAATTATTTGCTTCGGCCGAAGAATCCGTAAGCCAAAAAAACTGGGGCGGCGCGCGCGCACTTTTCGACCGGTTTCATGCCGCGATGCTGCATCACCTCGCAATGGAAGAAAACGTGCTGTTTCCCGCATTCGAAGCCCGTACCGGCAGCACTGGGGGGGCCACCCAGGTCATGCGCATGGAACACGAGCAGATGCGCGAACTCATGCAGGACATGGCGCACGCCATGATCAAAACCGATTACGAAGGCTATCTTGGCCTGTCCGAAACCCTCAACATGCTGATGCAGCAGCACAACATGAAGGAAGAAAACGTCCTCTACCCCATGACTGACCAGGTGCTGGCAGGCGAGCGCGACAACCTGATCCGCTCCATGGAAGCCGTTAAGCCTTGAGGGCTGGAATGCCCTTATTCGCCCGCGCTGCCCTCGCCGACACGAGGCTGGACGGGGGCTTTAAGGCACGCACCACGCCATGAACCCGCAAGCCGGCCTCGCTTTCGAACAGGCGCCGCCGTTCGCGCTGCCGCTGCGCTTTTTTCTCACGGCACCATTGTTCCTGCTGGCGGCAGGCATGCTGGTCGCGTTTGCACCCGACGCGCTGGCTTCGCGCTGGACGCCGCAGGCGCTTGCCCTCACGCATGCACTCACCCTGGGCTTTCTCGCGATGACCATGATGGGGGCACTGATGCAGATGCTGCCGGTGGTGGCCGGCTCAACGCTGCCCACGCCCCGGTTCGTGGCCTGGTTCAGCCATGTGCCGATTACGCTGGGAAGCCTTGCCCTGATCACCGGCTTTCTGATGTCAACGCCCCTTGCCTTCAAGATGGGCGTTATCCTGCTCGGGATCGGGTTCACGGTTTTTCTTGCAGCCACGGCCATCAGCCTTGCGCGTGCGGCAGCCGGCATCACGGTCACCGGCATACGATTTGCCATGGCCTGTCTGGCCATCACCGTCATGCTCGGACTGGCGCTGGCACTGGTGCAAGTACGCCCCGACGGCTGGACATCCGCCACCGTCAAGGCAATCATCGCCGCCCATGCCGCCTTCGGCCTGCTCGGCTGGGTGGGGTTGCTGGTAATCAGCGTCGCCTATCAGGTCGTGCCGATGTTCCAGATCACGCCGCCCTACCCGCCGCCTTTAAGCCGCTGGCTGGCTGGCGTCATGTTTGCCCTGCTTCTGCTTCACGCTGCCTCACCCTGGCTGATTCCGGTTGCCGGCCCCCTCGTCGATGCCGGCCTCGCCAGCGGCATCCTGCTGTTCGCCCTCACCACCCTGCGTCTGCAATCCAGGCGCCGCAGAAAACTGCCGGACGTCACCCTCGATTACTGGCGCCTCGGCATGACCAGCCTGATGAGCTGCATGCCTGTCTGGCTCGTCGCGCAATTGTCACCGGCATGGGCTGGCAGCGACGCCTACCCGCTGCTGCTGGGGGTGCTGTTCATCGGTGGTTTTGCGGTCAGCGTGGTGTGCGGCATGCTCTACAAGATCGTGCCCTTCCTTGCCTGGTTTCATCTGCAGGCGCAGCTGCAGGCGCGGGCAGGCAGCATTCCCACGATGAAAAACATGGTCGCGGAACGCTGGATGCGCATGCAGTTTCGGCTGCACCTGGCCGCCTGCATCCTGCTCATTGCATCCGTATGGTGGTCGCCACTGGCTGCGGCTGCAGGCAGTGTATTGGCGCTGTCAGCCGGATTGTTGTGGATCAATCTGCTGTCGGCTGTACGGCGCTTTTCCGCTTACGGCGGGCGCTTTTTCTAGACGCCGCCTTCAAGCTGTCAAATGATCAGCCGGCGGGGGGTAACAAATCAGCCAGGGTATAGCGGTCCAGGCTGGTCAGGAAAGCACGGCCGGCTTCTGCCAGAACCGGCTTGAGCGCACAGGAGGGCAACAGGCGGCAGGCGGTTTCGCCCGGCTGGAAGCATTCGGCCAGTTCGAATCCCGTTTCCGTATCGCGAACGACATCGCCGATGCGGATCTGGTCAGGCCGGCGTGCCAGTCGAACGCCACCGCCCTTGCCGCGCAAGGTTTCGATATACCCCTTGATGCCGAGTTGATGCACCACGCGCGTGAGATGGTGACGCGAAATGCCATGCTCATCGGCAAGCGCGGCCACCGTGGCCTGCACATCCGGATACGTGGCCAGATGAATCAACACGCGCAAGGAATAATCGGTGAAACGGGTGAGTTGCATGTCTTGAATGTGTACCTCAAAGTCGAATTATAAGCCCGCAAATGAATATCTCGTGTTTATAATATGCATTCCATTTACATCTATAGGAAGCCGTCATGAATGCCCATCTCCATCTGCAGCAGGACCAGATTTATCCGTTCGACGCGCGAGGAATTGCCAAGCGCTTTCGCCACGCCGCGATTTTCGGTGCGCTGGACGCGCTGAACCCGAGCGAGCGCATGCGCTTCGTCAACGACCACGACCCGCTGCCGCTGCTCGACCAGTTGCGCGCACGTTATGGCAATGCCGTCGAAATCCAGTACCTGCTGCGTAATCCCGGAGAAATCGTGATCGACTTCATCCGCAGCTAAGCGGTTCAATGCTGCCGGCACTGGTATTCCTCGCCCTGGCCGCGTTTGCCGCGGCCTTGCTGGGATCCTCCCAGGCCGGGCGCGCCACCACCGTGCACCTGATGCTGGCAGTCGGCGCCATGCCGCTGATCCTGGGTGCCATGAGCCACTTCATCCCGGTGCTCACCCGCACCCGCGCAGCCACTTCCGGACTGCCCGGCATTCCCGTGCTGGCCCTGGCCGGCGGTGCGCTGGCCGTGATTTCATTCAATGGGCACGACATGGTGTGGGCACGACCTGCAGGTGCGCTATTGGCGGCGACTGCAACCACTGCGCTGCTGGTCTGGAGCCGACGCAGACGCGCCGGCATGCTGGGGCGGCCACACCCCGGCCTGGCCTGGTACGAAACCGCACTGGCCTGTCTCATTCTGGCCCTGCTCGCCATTCTTGCAGGCACATTCTGGCCGCAACACATGCCCGCTCTGCGGCGCCTTCATCTGCATCTCAACACGCTAGGCTTCATCGGACTCACGGCAGTAAGCACCCTTGCCGTGTTGCTGCCAACCGCCGCTGGCCGGCCCGACCCACACGTCGCTGAACGACTGCGCCGCGACCTGCCCTGGATGTCGTCCGGCGTGCTGTTGATCGCCACCGGCGCGGCGTGGTTTCCCCCGCTTGCCTGGATCGGTGCCGCATTGTGGAGTGCCCCGATCTTCCGGCTGGCAGCCAGCTGGCTGCAGTTTTATTACAGCGATATTTTTGCGCTTCACGGTGCAGCGCCACTGCTCGCCGCCGCGCTGACCGGACTCGTCATCAGCACGGCCCTCGGCACCGTCAA
>JANJUT010000150.1 GCA_024710445.1 Thiobacillus sp. | reverse complement strand
CAGCAAACCCATGCTGACCACCAGTCCGATGATCGGGTTGAAGCGCAGCAGCACCGGGGTGAGCAGTACGCCCAGAACCAGTACAACCAGCACGCGTGCATCGTCGACCCAGGGCGGCGTGTAACGCGTGGTGCCATCGAGCATGCCGGCTATCAAATGCGCATGGATTTCCACTCCGGGGAAGGTGCTGGAAAACGGCGTGACACGTAAGTCGGCCAGACCCGGCGCGGTCGATCCCAGCAGCACGATACGGTTTTCCAGTTGCGCCAGCGGCGCCTTGCCTGCCAGTACCTGCGCCGCAGAAATGTAGGGGAAAGGCGCTCCGGCCCGATACGGCACATGCACGCTGCCGTCTGCGCTCAAGGACACGCGGATGCCGCCGACTTCAACCCACGGCGCAGTGTATGTCCGCCCCAGTATGCTGCTTGCCTCAACGCCGGCCACCAGCGGGTCGCCGCCAAACGCGACACGCAGGGTGGCTGCCGACAAGGCCGGGTAATACCCTTCACCAAATGGCGCGACCAGGTGCATCTGCCGCGCGGTGCCGTCTTCATCGGCGCGCATGTTGAAGAAACCGGAGCCCTGCGCCACATTCTGGAATACTGCCAGGTTCGCACCGTAACCCGTGGCGGGCGGCATGCCGGGTTGCATCGGCCTGAATGCCGCCAGCGGCAGGGAATGGAACGGCAACATGCCGGATTTCGAATCGCCGTAGCCTTCGGGGATGAAGTAATACCCCAGCGCAATCGGACGGTCGGCCAGCGCCTGGGCAAAGCGTGCATCGTAATCGAGGCGCGGGGCGAGTTGCTTGAGGGCCGACTGGAAATCCTTGCTGCCTGCCAGTTCGGCTTGTGCCAGTTGCTTCAGGCTGTCGAGGCCCGAGCTTTTGTCCGGCTCGGCAAACACCACGTCAAAACCCAGCGCGCCGACATAATAGTGATCGAACAATTTGTCGACCAGCGCAGTCATGGTGTCGCGACTCCACGGCCAGCGCCCCACGCTTTTCAGACTGGCTTCGTCGATATCGAGGATCGCGATCCTGTCATCCAGCCCGGTCGGTGCGGTACGTTTCAGCCAGGTGTCGTACAACCAGGCTTCGGCACGCTGCATCGGCGCGATGTGTATGAGACCCCCCACATGCGCCGCAATCAGCCCAACCAATAGCGCAGACAGGGCTGCCTGCACCAGCTTCGACGAAAGCGATTTCACTTGATACGGTAGAAGCGCTCGGCCAGTTCTTTGCCTTTAATGGCATCAAGGCGCCCATCCACGGCCTCGCCCAGTGCAGCCAGGCGATCCGCCGGATGCGGGTGGGTCTTGTAGAGCAGGCTGGTGCGTTCATCCTTGGCCGGCAATCCCGCCATGTCCTGCAGCACGTCGGGCAAGCCCCACGGCTCGTAACCCGCACGCGCGGCAAACACGATGCCAACCCGATCGGCTTCGAACTCGGCTTCCTTGTCGAGCCCACGCGCCATGATTTCGGCGCCGTTGCCAATCAGGTTTTGTACGATCTGGTCGCTACCCTGTGCCTTGTTGCTGGCGGCCTGCCCCAGTGCGCCGATCAGGCTGGATTTCTTGAGTACCTTGAGGTGATGCTTCTTGGTGACATGGGCGACTTCATGCGCCAACACCCCTGCCAGCTCGGCTTCACTATTAAGCCGGCGATACAGGCCCTTGGTCAGAAAAATATAGCCTCCGGGTGCGGCAAAAGCATTGATGTCTTCTGTATCGAGCACGCCAAAACGCCAGTCAACATCCTTGCGACCGCTTTGCAGCGCAACCCAGTTGCCGACCAGATTAACGTAACGCTGCAGCGTGTCGTCGCGTACCAGCGGCACCGCGCCCAGCAGATTGCCCGAGATCTGCGTGCCGATGCGGGTTTCCTCTTCAGGGGAATAGTCGCCGAACAAGGCGAACCCCAATTGTTTGGCATCGATCTTTTGCTTGGCAGGCGGCGGTGTGGCCGCGGCACTCTGTGTCGCAGGTGACTGACCGCCGGTTTGCGCAGGCGCGGGGGCCGGTACCGGCTGGGTTTTCTTGTCCTTGTTCAGTTCCTGATTCAGCCGGTCTTCCAGCAATTTGCCCAGATCGAAACCCGCAGCCAGCCCGCTGAACGAAACCAGCGAAATGGCCAATACCATCAATTTGATCTTCATCAGTTGTCTCCCCACGGTGACGAGGTGTTGGCTTGCGCAGGCCTGGGTTCAGGCAGGGCCGGCACATTGGCTGCAACCAGGCCGGACTGGCTGGCAAAACTGCGGGCCTGGGTCTCGGTCACGTTCCAGGTATTCAGCCGTGCCAGTTCGTCCGCGTTGAACTTGGCCTGTTTCAGTTCTTCGTCATTCAGGCCGCGCAATCCTGCCACCGCCACCACACGACTGGGGTCGGACCGGGTCGTGGCCACCCCCAGAACATCGCCCACGCCACTGCTGCTCAATCCCCCCGCACCGGCACGCACCGACAACAGTCGCATCCAGCCCGTGGTCTTGCCTGCAGACACACGCAGCCAGCCGCCCTGCTTGGCCAGGATATTCACCGTGGCGCCTTTGGCTATATTTGCGGTGACTTTCGATCCCGAGCTGGGCTGGCTATAGATCTTTTCGCTGCGCAATACGGTACCCGATGCGGCGAGGGCCGATGCCGATGCCATGCATAGCAGCATCGCGGCAACAGGAATCATGGGGGTTCTCATCGTCTGTACTCTCCTTCTGACTGCAAAACTGTAGGGGTTGCCGTCCGATGGCGCAAGCACCACCGATGGCGTTAAGATGCCGCGATGAATTTTCTTGCGGCATCCATCGAATCACTCGGCGCCAAAGTCACCGGCTGGTTTACCGTCGGCTACGGCATCTTTGCCTTTCTGGCCAAAGCCGTGTTGCTGCTGCTGCTCGACCGCACCATCTGGAACCGCGCCACCTTCGACGTGGTGATCAAGCAGGTGTACTTCACTTCGGTGCAAATCCTTCACGTCTTCCTCGGCTACGCGCTGGTCATTTCGTGGCTCATCATCACCATCATCCTGTCCACGGCACGCGACTTCGGTCTGACCGAATTCGCCAGCGAAATGACCATCCGCGTGCTGGTCCTGGAGTTGCTGCCCTTCCTGACCGCGCTCTTTATCGCCTTGCGCTCCGGCAGCGCCATCAACACCGAAATCGCGCTGATGCAGGTCAACAATGAATTGGATGCGCTGGCCCACTGCAAGGTTCCGCCGATGCAGTTCGAGTTTTTGCCACGCCTGATCGGCGGCGTGATTTCGGTCATCACCCTGGCCGGACTGGCGGGCTTGCTCGCCCTGCTGCTGGCCTATCTGTCGATTTATGGCTTGAGCATGGCAGGTTTTGAGCCTTTCACCCAAACCTTTGCGAAAATTTTCAATCTGCAGATCATGGCCGGCCTGATTGCCAAATGTGCCCTGTTCGGGCTCGCTGTCACGCTGATCCCCATCACGGCCGGGCTCGAAACCCCGAAAAAACTGTTCATGGTCCCGGTCTCCGTGCTGCGCGGAATGATGCGGGTATTCTTTGCCATCGTTGCGATCGAGGTGGTGTCATTAGCGCTCAAATACATCTGACGCCGTTCGCCGACCGCTCCGCCTTGCTGGCGGCTGTCGCCGCCCTGCCGGACGATGTGGCACGGGTGGCGCTCGATCTGCCACTGCGGGCCAACCTGTCGGCACTCGACAACATCGCACTGATCCCGCTGTATCAAAGCCACTTCGATGCAACGGAATCCACCCGGCAAGCACAGGCCATGCTGGAGCGGCTGGGATTTGCCGGCATTGCGCCACTGCGCGATCCCGATATGACGCCGGCGCAGCGCTTCGCCACCCAGCTGGCGCGCGCACTCATTCTGCAACGCCCACGCCTGGTCATCGACCGCCCCGGCGCCATGCTTTACGATGTGCCCTATCCTGCGTTTATCAGGCAACTGGCCGAACAGGCCGCAATGACGGGCACGTGGGAGATTTACGATTTCAGCTGGAACCAGCCGCTATATAACCAGGCACTAGATTCGGAATGAACACACTGCATTTCAAGGTCGGATTGTTTGCTGCCGCATCGCTGCTGCTGGCCGGGGTTTTCCTGGTCTACCTGCTGCATGCACGCGGATTTTTCGAGGACACGGTTCACCTGCAGCTCGCCGCGGCCAGCGCCGACGGCGTGGCGCCGGGCGTGCCGGTCGTGTTTTCCGGCATTGAAATCGGCCGCGTTACCACGCTGGGACTGAACGACAACGGCGGCATCATCATTCACACCGAGTTCCTGGCGCGCAACGCCAAATGGCTGAAAGAAAACAGCAGTTTCACCCTCGACAAACCCATCGTCGGCGGCGCCAAGATCCGCGTCGATTCCCCCGATCTGAATGCCCCCGCCCTGCCCGACAACGCCACCATGCTACTGACCACATCCGACGTCAGCAAGGAAATCCCGGTGCTGGTCGAGCGGGTCAAGGCAATCCTGGCCAATGTTGAACACCTCACCCGCAAGGATGGCGAAATCAATGCCACGCTGGCCAACGTCAAAACCGTGACCGGACGCATGACCGGTGAATATGGCGTACTGGAAAGCGTACTGGGCAGTCCGGAAAAAGCCCGTGCCGTGACCGACTCGCTCGACAAGACCCGTGCCCTCATCACCAAGCTCGATGGCATGGCCCTAAAGATGGATGGCATGGCAACCAAGGCGGACCGCTGGCTTTTCGCAAGCGGCGGAATCGCCGACCAGGCGAGCGGCTCCATGGCACAGGTACGCCTGATGCTGACGGACGCGCAAGCCAGCCTGAAAAAAGCCGATGCCCTGATGGCCAATGCCGTGGCGATATCGGCCGACGTCAAGGAAGGTACGCAGGACATTGCCAAGCTGCGCGCCGAAATCGACGATGCGGTGCGCAAGGCCAATGCGCTGGTCAATGAAATCAACAAGATGTGGCCGTTTGCGCGTGATCCCGAGGTGAATCTGCCATGAAGCCCTTGCTCGCGCTCGCCTGTTTGTTCCTGCTCAGCGCCTGCGGCAGCGGCGGCCCCCCCCCACCGGACTGGAAAACCGATTCGGCCGACCTGATCGAGCGTTACAAGAAGCATGCCCTGCTCGGGGAAAACACCCTGGCCGAACGCTATTTCCAGCAGGCGGTTGCAGCCACGGGCGGTGCCGGACGGGTCACCGAGACTGCGCGCCTGTGGCTGGTTCGTTGTGCGACTCGTCGCGCCATGCTGATCGACGATGCCTGCCACGAATATGCCGATCTGGCTCGTATCGAACCCAATACTGCAGACCAGGCGTATTACCTGTTCCTGACGCTACGCTGGGATGCCATCGATATCGGCCAACTCCCCAAGCAGCACCGGGACCTCGTGAGTACCCCGTCTGGCGCACGACGCGCCTCGCTCAGCAAGATCGAGGATCCGCTGGCTCGTCTGCTCGGCGCCAGTCTGCTGGTAATGCGCCAGGAATCCGATGACGCCACACTGGTACTGGCATCAGACACGGCTTCCGCACAAGGCTGGCGGCAACCCCTGCTGACCTATCTCAAATTGCAGGAAAAACAGGCTGCCAGCCAGGGACAGGCGGACGAAAGTGCCCGCCTTGCCCGCCGCATACAACTGGTTGAAGAAAGCCTCCTGCCACTCCGGAAATAATCGGGGAATGAGGCATTGGCCAGTCTGACCGGGCCGCCACACGGCACCTGGCTGTAGGGCCGTGTAAAAAAGCATTGCCCGCATTGACAAGCCTGCCCCGCATGATTAACGTGTGGCTTCGGAGAGCAACGTCTTCGTATACAAAACAAGCTGTACCCTAATATCCAAAAGGAGGAGTACCCCATGAAATACAAATCAATCGCGCTGGCCGTTTTGGCTGCCTTCACCACCGCAGCCCACGCTGCACCCGCCATGATGTCGGTGGAATGGACTGCCCAGGCTTGCGACGCCTGGAACAAGGATTCCACCCTGACTGACGGCCTGGCTGACAAGTGGATCAAGAACAATGCCAACCGCGGCTACAAGATTATTCACTTGTACCGTACCGACTGCGGTGAAGCCACCCAGACCGAAATGAAGATTGAAGCCAAGGATGGCAAAGCCATGTGTGTCTATGGCGGCGCAGTCCAGAACGCCAAGATGGACTATGCAGTCGATTACACGATGCATGCCACAACCGAGCGCTGGAACGAAATGGGTGCTGGCGAATACGGCCCCATGAAAGCCATGATGTTTGGCCGCCTCAAGTTTGCAGGCCCCAAGGTCGAAGCCATGACCGTGATGGGTCCGTTCGAAACCTTCCTGCGCCTGCCGGGTAAAATCGCTGGCGACAAGGCCTGCCCCGCCAAGTAATCAGAGCACCCAGCACAAAAAAACCGGGAGCAATCCCGGTTTTTTTACGTCCATGCTTCTGCGCTAAGGGCGTTTTGCTTATTCGGTGCTCCGGGCCTGATCAGTGAATCGAGCCGGTTTGCACATCGAGCGGCCGTCCATTGCGGATTTCCTCGGGCGTCGCATCGCGGATATCGATCACATTCACCAGGCAAGTCACGCTCTGCCCCGCAAGCGAAGGATTGCCATCCAGTGTGAGCTTGCCGTCCTCGATGGCCGTGACATAAAAGACCTTGGTTTCGCCCGATGCGTTTTCAAACATGACTTCAGCCCCCACACGTCTGAACTGCTCGGGGACATTATCGAGATCATCGGTAAACACCAGGCTCTCGTCGCGCAATCCGTATCCTTCTTCAGGCGTAAGCGAAATCTCGACCCGCTCGCCTATCTTGCATCCTGCCACGGCTGACTCGATTGCCGGCAAAATACCGCTGTTGGCGCCCTGCACGTACCCGACCGGCACGTCATGCTGCTCAACGATCATGCCACGCGCGTCAAGGATGGAATAGGTGATGTATACGAGCTTATTGTGTGCCACGGTGACCATGCTGTTTCTTTCAAATTCGTTAAAAAAGCGCTGTGCCGACGCCTGGCTGGCTTCAAGGCAGCCCGCTTATGATACCTTCGAAGCTTGACCCCATACAGCGCCTGCTTATGACACCGCTCAAACATCTGCCCGCCTGGAAATCTCTGGAACAGCATTACAAGGCCATGCGCGCATTCGACATGCGCACGGCGTTCCGCAAAAACCCGCAACGTTTTGAAGCGCTTTCGCTGCGCTGCGGCGATCTGTTGCTCGATTACTCGAAAAACCGCATCACCTCGGAGACGATGACGCAACTGATGCAACTGGCGCGCGAATCCGGACTGGAAGACACGCGCGATGCCATGTGCAGGGGTGAACGCATCAACTTCACCGAACAGCGTGCGGTACTGCACACGGCGTTGCGCGCGCCTGTGCGCCCACCCCTGATCGTGGAAGGTGTGGAAATCGAACACGAAGTCGCCACCGTACTCAAGCGGATGCAACGCTTTGTCGAGTCCGTCCACAATGGCAGCTGGCTCGGCTATACCGGCAAGCCGATCCGCAATGTGGTGAATATCGGTATCGGCGGCTCGGATCTCGGTCCGGCCATGGTCTGCGTGGCGCTCGATCATTACGCGGTGGAAAGCATACGGGTGCATTTCGTATCCAACCTCGACCCCGCCCATCTTGCCAGCACCCTCGCCACGCTCGATCCCGAAACCACGCTGTTTATCGTTGCATCGAAAACCTTCACCACGCTCGAAACCCTGGCCAACGCCAACTCGGCCAAGGCCTGGTTGCTGGCAGCGCTGCGCGCACCCGCTGCGGTGGCCCGGCATTTCGTGGCACTGTCGACCAATGCGCAGGCGGTCGAGGCCTTCGGCATCAACCCCACCAACATGTTCATTTTCTGGGACTGGGTCGGTGGACGCGATTCGCTGTGGTCGGCGATCGGCCTGTCGATTGCGCTGCAGATCGGCTGGGGAAATTTCCAGGCGCTGCTGGCAGGCGCCCATGCCATGGACCTTCACTTCAAGGAAGCGCCGCTGGAAGCCAACATGCCGGTCATCCTCGGCATGCTGGGCATCTGGTACTCCAATTTCTGGGGCACCGATACCTACGGCATCTTCCCCTACGATCAGCGGTTGCGTCTGCTGGTGCCGTTCCTGCAGCAACTCGACATGGAATCGAACGGCAAGAACGTCAGCCGTGCCAACCGTCTCGTCAACTACAACACCGGCCCCATCGTCTGGGGAGCGCCCGGCACCAACGGCCAGCACGCGTTCTTTGAACTGGTGCACCAGGGCACACGCCTGATCCCGACCGATTTCCTGATGGCAGCCGTCAATCACACGCCGCTGGCCGACCAGCATGAATGGCTACTGGCCAACTGCCTGGCGCAGACCGAGGCCTTGCTGAAAGGAAAATCCCGCGCAGTGATCGAAGCCGAACTGATCGCCCAGGGCATGAGCAGCAAGGCGGCCAAGGCTCTGGCTCCACACAAGGTGTTCCCCGGCAACCGGCCCAGCAACACGCTGCTGTATCAAAAGCTCGACCCGCACACGCTGGGCATGCTGCTCGCGCTGTACGAGCACAAGGTGTTTGTTCAGGGAGTGATCTGGCAGATCAACAGTTTCGACCAGTGGGGGGTCGAACTCGGCAAGCAACTGGCGCCACCGATCCGGGCCGCGCTGAGTTCAGTGCGAGCCATCGGCGAGCACGATGGCTCGACGCTGGGCCTGATCACCGACATCCGCCGGCGGCGCGGCCTCAGTACCTGACCCTGACGCGATAAGTCAGCGTCGTTTTACCCTCGGCTGGCACCTTCACCTGCCATTCGGCGGTACCGGACGCAGCCTTGGTATGCGTTTGTGATTCGCTGACCATCGCCCAGTCGCCCGGCATCGGTTCACGCACCGTGACAGTCACGGCCTCCGACTTGGCATTTTTCAGCACGATTTCATACGCCGACTCGAAGACGTAGTTGTAGCGGCTGGTTCCCGCGAGCTTCTGGAAGGCCGTCTGTTTCCTGTCTGCGGTCACATCAAATGCATCGCCCAGTTTCAGTCGCACGGTTTCATTCTTCGGTGTGTGATCGACCCGATCCTCGCCGACAAACTGGGCATTGCCCTGGCTATCCTTCTTGTACATGCGGATCACGCCCTTGGGCAAGGGAATGCCCAAGCCATCACCCTTGTTGTTGAATTCGACAAACACCCCGGCCTTCATTTTCTGCCCAAGCTCGCCATACTGGCCCGAGTAATAATAGTTTGAGCCGGCGAGCAGATACTCCTTGCTGACCGGCACCCGGGTGGCCGACATCAGCGCCACCTGTTTGGTCTGGTTTTCCGCCAGCGTGGTCGGACGCGGCAAGGTATAGAGGTGATATTCGAATAGCGATTCCTGCTGCATCTCGGCCGCATTGTCCGCCTTGGACGCCATCGCCATCAGCGCCCGCGGGGCTGGCCGCTCTTCGCGCACCCGGTTGAGATCGCCCGCCACCAGCTGTAACCGGGCATCGGGATAAGCCGCCCCGCTCTGGTTGGTCAGCGTGACCCAGCCATTCAAGTCCAGCTGATCGTCCGCAGCATTGAGCTCAGCCACGTAATCGGCACGCCACGACATCCCGCCGGTCAGGTAGGACAACTCCAGGTTCTGCAGACCGGCTGCCGGGTTAAGCAGCGAAATCACCAGCGTGGGCCTGTCACGCAAGGTGTCAGGTACGCCGGAAAAAGCCAGCCGGCCAGGTACGCCGGTTTCAATGCGGTCGGCATACTTGAGCACGACACCATTGTTGGTTGACAGCACCGTGGCGGTTTCACGTGATTCGACTCCAGTGGCGGGATGCGTGCGGATGACACTGACCTCGCGCCCAGTGTATTTCTCCAGCAGTTTCTGGGGCGTCAGCAGATCAAAGTCAAAGTTCTGCTCCTGCAACCGAAACCCGGCAGGATTGGACACATTGCGCAATTGAGCGGTCTCGGGCCGCATCTGCGCCGATACCTCCCGCCACGCCAGCTGGTTGAAATCACGCGCGAGCTTGACCCGTCGCGCATCCTTCACCAGGGCCAGGTTGTCGTTATAAATGGTGACGGCCACACCCGTCTGATCCGCTGCCGTGCTGGCGATTTCGTCACGTGGCGCAGCCCAGCCTGTCGGGGACACGCCAAGCAGCCCGGCAATCGTCATGGCCAGCAATTTTTTCTTCAGCATATCCGTCCTCATTTTCCCGGGTGAAAGATTTCATGATGACCGATACGCGCGCAAAATGGTTCTCGGCGCTAGAATGACCGCATAAAAAACCTGCAGGAACAACATGATTTCAGACGACCCCACTCCATCCCGCATCGTTGGCGGCGGCATCAACACCGGCGAATCCGGGCAACCCGCCGTGGTCACGCAAGTGCTGGGGATCGATAGTTCTGCACCCATACGGGAAGAAGTGTTGCGCGCACGCTATCTGACGTTCGACCCGCTGTTCGATTCCGGCTCCAGCCTGGTTGCGCATCAACTGGTCTTGCGCGGCCGTACCCTGCTTGTCGATGCCCCCCCCGAACTCCAGCAGATGGATGAAGACATGTTGCTGACCGGTCTGTACTCGCTGACCCAGGATGGTCTGACCGGCAAACTGCCCTTGCTGGTCAAAATCAGCAGTGGCGTGCTGTTCAGCGACATTCCGCAGCAACTCAATCACCGCCAGTTGATCTGGTGCGTGAATATCGATAACGAAGAGCATCTGTCGCGCGCCCTCGCCCTGCAGGATGCCGGGCTCACCTTCTGCCCCACCCTCAACCGCAACAACGCTGTGGTCAAGGACAGCAGTTCTGCCTGGCGTTATCTGGCCTGTCACGCCGACGATACGCCACCACAAGTCAAGGCCCGTTTGATTGTCGAAGGCGTGCGCCAATCCCATACCCAGATAAACTGGCCCGAACATGCGTGGTTCAAGGGCAGCTTTTTTTCCGGCGATACCCAGCCTGCCAACAATACCCACGAGCAGGCGATACAACTCGATTTGCTGGCGATTGCCCTGCGCCAATCGCTCGAAACCCTGATCCAGTTCTTCCGCCTGAACCCGACAATGGCCCCACGCCTGCTGGCCATTGCCAATTCCCAGGTCGGCGGATTGAGCCGCCCGGCCGAATCGGCCACCCATGCGCTTGTCGTGCTGGGCGCGCAGCGTGCCAGCCGGGTTGCGGCACTGCTGGCCCTGACCGGGACCCATCCCACCGAAACCACACGTCACTACGCCATCACCGGGCTGACACGCGCCTTGTTCATGGGCAAGGTCACCCGGCTGGGCGCACCGGCCGAAAGCGCCGCGGCCGCGTTCGAAGTCGGCCTGCTGTCCACCGCGCCCCTCGCCCTTTCCGTGCCCCTGGAAACGCTCATCCGGAAACTCGGCCTGTCGGCGACCACCGCACGGGCCTTGAGCGCACACCCCACACCCGAAGGCGCCATGCTGCAACTGGCTCATGCCTGTGAAAACAACGACGTCGAGACGCTGGAAAAGCATGCCCAGGCGCTGGACATCCCGCTGCATCAAATTTCCGTGGCCTATCTGGATGCCCTGATTGCAGCCTCGGCGCTCGATGCCGCACTGCTTTAAGCCGGGAGCAGCGTAAAATGGCGGTTTTTTCCTGGCCGCCCGCTCCATGCACCCCACTCTGGTTTTCGACATTGAAACCATTCCCGACCTTGCCGGGTTTGCCGCAGTCAACGGCATAGACGTCACCGCGCTTTCCCAGGCCGAGCTTGCCGAAATGGCCCTGCTTGCCCGCCGCCAGAAAACCGGCAGCGACTTCATGCCGCATCACCTCCACCGCATCGTCGCCATTTCCTGCGTGCTGCGCAGCGCCGACCAACACGGCGGCGACCAGCTTCGCGTCTGGTCGCTGGGCGAGCCTGACAGCGATGAAGCCGAACTGATCCAGCGCTTTTACGACGGCATCGAGCGCTACACTCCGCAACTGGTTTCCTGGAACGGCGGCGGCTTCGACCTGCCGGTGTTGCACTATCGCAGCATGATTCACGGCGTGTCCGCCGCGCGCTACTGGGACTGGGGCGACGACGACAAGGAATTCAAGTGGAACAGCTATCTGGGCCGCTATCACACCCGCCATCTCGACCTGATGGACGTATTGGCGATGTTCCAGCCGCGTGCCAATGCCCCGCTCGACCAGATGGCCAAGCTGTGCGGTTTTCCCGGCAAGCTGGGGATGGATGGATCGAAAGTGCTGGATGCCTTCCAGAAAGGTGAAATCGAGGCCATCCGCAATTACTGCGAAACCGACGTGATGAACACATGGCTGGTCTACCTGCGCTTCCAGAAAATGCGTGGCACGCTATCCGACACTGCCTACGCCGCAGAAATCGAACTGGCCCGCAGCACCGTAGCCCATCACGACGCGCCACACTGGCAGGAATTTCTGGCGGCCTGGGCTGATCCTAAAAACCATGGTTGACCACTCGCCACCATAAAGAATTTCCCATGAACATCTGCTTACCTGCCTTCGACAAAGTTTGCCGCAAGGCTGAGTTCACTACGTACCCGCTGGCATGCCTGGCCACGCACCTGACTTTGTCGCTCGTCGTTGCAGGCCCCGGCCTGCCGCCTCCTTGCTTCGCGTCAGCCACGCGCCCAGACGCACCATCGAGCACGTCCAACCATGGTTTCTAGGATGAACGAGATCGTCGACATTCTGTCCCTCGACCACGAGGGACACGGCATCGCACGCATTGACGGCAAGGTCACCTTTGTCGACGATGCGCTGGCGGGTGAACGGGCAGAAATCAAGGTTTATCGCAAACACGCCAAATACAATTCGGCCTACGCCACTGCCATTCTCAAATCCAGCGCCCAGCGCACCACGCCACGCTGCCCGTATTTTGGCCACTGCGGCGGCTGCTCGATGCAGCATCTGGAAGCCAGCGCGCAGGTTGCGGCCAAGCAGCGCGTGCTGGAGGAAAATCTCGCCCGCATCGGCAAGGTCACCCCTGATGTGGTGATGCGCCCCCTGCACGGTCCCAGTTGGGGCTACCGCACCCGCGCACGGATGTCAGCCCGGTTTGTCGACAAGAAAGGCGGCGTGCTGGTGGGCTTTCGCGAAAAGCGCTCCAGCTTCATCACCGACATGGCGAGCTGCGACATCCTCACGCCCGATGTGTCAGCCCTGATCCAGCCCTTGCGCGAGATGATGGCGCACCTGTCTAATGCATCCCGCATACCGCAGGTCGAGATCGCGGTAGGCGAACACATCACCATCCTGCTGTTCCGCCTGCTTGAGCCCTGGTCTGACGACGATATGGCCATCGTGCGCAACTTCGCCGACCAGCACCAGATCCAGGTATGGGAGCAGTCCAAAGGCCCGGACACGGTGCGCCCGTTCTGGCCGGAAATCGCCCCTGAGCTGAGCTACAGCCTGCCCGAATTCGGCCTTGTCATGCCGTTCCGCCCCACTGACTTCACCCAGGTCAACGTCGCCATCAATCGCGCGCTGGTAAGCCGGGCGATGCGTTTGCTGCAACCGCAGCCGGGCGAACGCATCGCCGATCTGTTCTGTGGACTGGGCAACTTTTCGCTGCCCATCGCCAGCAGCGGAGCCGAGGTGCTGGGGATCGAGGGCAGCGCGGAACTGGTTGCCCGTGCGCGCGCCAATGCGCTGCACAACAAGCTGCCCAACGCCCATTTCGTCGTCGACAACCTGTTCGAGATGACACCGGAAAAGTTTGCTGCCCTCGGCCACATCGACAAACTGCTGATCGACCCGCCTCGCAGCGGTGCATTTGAGCTCGTCAAATCCCTACCGGACAGCGGCGCACCGCATCGCATCGTTTATGTTTCATGCGATGCCGCCACGCTGGCACGCGATGCCGAAGTGCTGTGCCACACCAAAGGCTACGCACTCGAAGCGGCAGGCGTCGCCAATATGTTCCCGCATACTGCGCATGTGGAGTCGATTGCCCTGTTCAAGCGATAATTCTCGCTGCTAATCCATTAAAATCGCATCCTCAACTCAACTCTAACCATCATGGCACTCATCGTACAAAAATACGGCGGCACCTCGGTCGCCAATGTCGAACGCATCCGCGCAGTCGCGGAACGTGTCGCCAAATTCAAAATGCTCGGGCATCAGGTCGTGGTCGTGCTCTCCGCCATGTCGGGCGAAACCAATCGCCTGATCGGCCTGGCCAAAGAGATCCAAGCTAAT